>CACXFE010000097.1 GCA_902766855.1 Oscillospiraceae bacterium
AAACTCCTTAGTAGCGAAAACCGCTTTTTGGCGGTTTTCAAGGGCACAGGGGTGGTATTGGCGGGGATAGAGTGCAGGCCGAAAATCAAAGATTTTCGAGCGAACGGCATCCCCGTCCAAGAGAGGGGCGACTTTGTCGACACTCTCACCGCTTTCCCGTTTTTGAGAAAGCGGTCTTCTTTGTATGACAAGGAAAATCAAAACCGGATCAGGAAGGATCGCGGTTGATTTCGTTCGTTCTTTTTTGGCGGAGGTGGAAGAAGAGCATGGCCGCCACCGTCATGATCGCGCTGATCAGCAACTGCGTGTAGTAGGATAATCCACGGCTGAACATCATCCCCGGAAGGACAAAGGTACTTCCGAAAACCGGCAGGAAAATGCGCAAAAACAGGTTTTCACTGATGCCCATTCCTCCCGGGAAGGGAAGCATATCCGCCGCAACGGAAATCAGCGCCTGCAATCCTACAATCACCCAAAGCGAATGCCCGGAAAGCCCGAAGGCTTTATAGGCGAGCCAAGTAAGAAAAAATTGAAGGAACCGCTGCATCACCGTGAGTAAAAACACACGCAGGATCACAGAACGGTGAGAACGAAAAAATTCCGCCGTTCCACGGTATTGCTCAATCAAATTGTCGATCCGCTCGGTTTGCTTTTCAAGGTTTTGAAACGGGCGAATGCGATGGATCAGCCGGAGGATCCGCAGCGCGGCGGCTCGTAAAATACCCGGGCGAAACACCAATAAAACCAAAAACGAAACAAAAACAATATTGAGCAGAAAACCGAAATAAAAAATCGGGATAACGGGGCGGATCGGATCAATCAAAGCGCGAGGGCGTATCAATAGCACCGCCGCGCCCACCACCACTAACACCATTTTATAGGTGATGGAAACGATTGCCAGCACCACCGTGGAAACGCCGACCGGTAATTTGTCCTTCCGCATATAAAACAACTGCATGGGTTGCCCGCCTGAGGCCGACGGCGTGATACTGCTGTAAAAAAAGCCGACAAAAGAATATAAGCAGCAGTGAAAAAAAGGAACGCGTGTGCCGAGATTCCGCAATAAAAAATGAATGATCACGGATTCCCCTAAAATGAAGCAAATCACGCAAAGTATCCCGAACGGGATAAAAAGCGGGTTGGCGGTTTGCAAGGCGCGCATGGTGGCGTGCAGGTCTACCCCGTGAAAAACCGACCGCACCGTCAGATAAAATATCAGGATTAAAAAGGCAATATTCAGCCCGTATTTGATCAATTTCTTCCCCACGAAAAAACTCCTTAAAAATGAAGTCAATAAAAATATTATAGCATGATTACGCGATCAAGTAAAGCCCCGTTTTTGCTTTATTGCCGGGGCGATAGGGCGGTTTTCCGGTAGATTTGCGGAGAAACACCTTTATACTGCTTAAACAGGCGGCAAAAATACGAAGAATCGTTAAACCCGCAGTTGTATGCCACATCGGTGATGCTTTGCGTGCCGGAGCCTAAGGCGTGGCAGGCATGCTCGATCCGTAATCCGTTGAGATAGTGGATCGGGCTTTCCGAGGTGTACTCTTTAAAAACCCGGCAGAGATATTTTTCGCTGAATCCGGAGAGCTCCGCCAGTTTCGCCAAGGTGATTTCCTCGGTGTAGTGGTCGTCGATCCAATCGATCAACCGCCTGACAGACGCCGCCTTTTTATCCCCGTGTTCGGCGCATTTTTGCACCATCCCCGTTTCATACAGGCGGTAAAAGACCGTATAAAATAAACCGCAGATTTTCAGAGCGTCGTAAGGCGCGCGGTTTTTCATGGAGGAAACAAGCGCGTCGATGGTTGCCGAAAGGGTTTTATCCCCCTGCACGGTGCAGTTCAGTTCCGCTGTTTTGTGAATCAGCGGAAGAAGCAGATCGCTGATCGCATCTGCTTTGCCGACACGCAAAACACCAAGATCAAACACCAAACACTCATAAACGCAGTTTTCAGGCAGACCATGGTGGATCGTGCCGCCGCTGATAAAGAGAAGATCGCCCGCGGATAAGGAATGGCGCACATTGTCTAAAAATAGTTCGAAATGCCCGCTTAATACCCGCACGATCTCAAATTCTTTGTGCCAATGAGGGGACATATCGTACCGGGGCAGCCCCGGCCCGGTGAGATAATATGCTACCGGGAAGGCTTTGGTGCCGTGCTGGCGGTTCTCTTGGTAGTCAGAATACTTCATAATGCCTCCGTAAAAGTGAATATTGTTATATTCAAGGTGGATTTTATACAAGTATTATATAAAATTTTATACTATAATACAAGTATCAAATAAATTTTGGAGGGATCAGGCATGGCAAAGAACAGATATGTAGGAGATTATCCGGT
>CACXFE010000098.1 GCA_902766855.1 Oscillospiraceae bacterium
CATGGGAATACATTGAAAACAACCCAATGAAATGGATGCTTATGCATCGGGCATCATATTTTTTGCCGGATCCTCGCGGGACGATGTGGGAAGCGAAGCGTGCGACGCGGGAATGAATGACAGTCCGGTGGACTGTCAGAACCGCGGAGGGACCGAACACCGCAGCGTGAGAATCATCGTCCCCTACAAATAAAACCCAAAGTTTTTTCTGTGTCTTCTTGAAATTTTGTAGGGGCGGATGCCCTTCATCCGCCCGGCAAGGAAAACCATCAGATGGTAAAAAAACCGATTCGGTTTTAAGAAATGATATAAAGGAGCAAACGATATGAAATTAAAGTATAAATTCGTCACCAATGAGGTAGCGGACAACATCGTGGCGGTGGTTGTCGGGGATGATTTGGCAAAATTCAACGGATTTATTAAAATGAACGACACGGGGGCGTTTATTTTCAAGCAATTAGAAAACGATGTGACCGAGGAAGAAATCGTTGCCGCCTGCTTGAAACAATATCCCGAGGCAACCGAGGAAGAAGCCAAAGAAACCGTGGCGAATTTCGTGGCGGAACTTGTAAAAGCGGATGTTATAGAATAATGGCAAACGAAAAGCAAGATGTGGACGAACTTCTGAAAACACAGGAAGAAGTTGCGACACTGACACGCGGCATCAGCATGCGCCCTCTTTTACGGGAGCATCAGGATATGGTGGTCATCAAACGCCCTGTTTTTCCATTGAAACGGGGCGCTGTTCCGCTTTATCGGGTAGAAGGCCGGAAAGAACTTACTTTGCATCGCATTTTGCGGGTACAAAAGGACGGGTATGTGATCCGTGGCGATAATCTCTATTTTAAAGAGTTTGTGCGGCAAGAGCAGATCGTGGGTGTGATGCAAGCCTTTTACAGAAACGGAAAGCATGTGAATTGCGAAACCAGTTTTCCTTATAAACTTTATGTGTTTTGGATCCTGCACAGTTATCCTTTGCGAGCGTTTTGGAAAAAAACGCTCCGCCCGATATTGGGGAAGATCAAACGCGCGATCGTTCCAAAGAAATGAATAAACTCTACAAATCGTAGAGTTTATTTTTTTATAATCGCTATACTCTACTGAAAAATCTTTCAAGAATAGGTTGCCGCGCGTCGGAATTGGGTTTATAATAATGTCAGCATTTATGAAAAAGCCATTCAAGTATCGCTGTTGAGGCTTTTTGATTTGTTCAGCAGATATTATAATAATGTCAGCAGTTTTGAAAAAAAGAGGTGACAACATGAATGCGAAAAGCATTGGCAGAACCATAGCAGGGCTGCGCAAAAAAAGCGGATTGACGCAATCGCAGTTAGCGGAGCGCCTGCATGTGAGCGACAAGGCGGTAAGCCGCTGGGAAAGCGGGCTCGGCTTCCCTGAAATCACGCAATTTCCGGCATTGGCGGAGGTGTTCGGCGTTACGGTGGATCAACTGATGACGGGCAAGCGCCGGGGCATTGCGATCGCCGGCAATATTTTAACCGATATTGTAAAAACGGTGGATTGCTACCCCAAAATCGGAATGTTGGCCAATGTATTGGATGTTCACCGTGCCGTGGGCGGCTGTGTGCCGAATACCGCGATCGACTTGGCAAAGATGGATCGCAGGTTGCCGATCACGGCGATCGGCAAAATCGGGGATGACGAATACGGCCGCTTTGTGCTGGCGCAAATGAGCCGCTTTGGGATCGACTGTGAGCGGGTTTCGATTTCTCCCGATTTGCCCACCAGTTTCAGCGATGTGATCAGTCTGCCTTCCGGCGAGCGCACTTTTTTCCACGCGCGCGGCTCCAATGCGGCTTTTGCGCCGGCGGATATTGATTTATCCACACTGGGGTGCGAGATCCTGCATATCGGGTATATTTTATTGCTTGACGCGTTTGACCGGGAGGATGCGGAATACGGCACCGTGATGGCGCGATTTTTGCATGATGCGTGTGAAGCGGGGATCAAGACTTCCGTGGATGTGGTCAGCGACAGCACGGCGGATTACAAGGCGAAAATTATCCCGGTTTTGCCCTACTGCCATTACCTGATCGTGAACGAAGTGGAAAGCAGCATGATTTCAGACCTTCCGCCTTATGGGGAAGACGGCCGCCTGCTGATCGACAATATCCGCCGCACCATGGAATTGATCGCCGAAAAAGGCGTGCGGGAAAAAGTGATCGTGCATTGCAAGGAAGCGGGTTTTTGTTACGATGTGGCGACCGGGGAGTTTACCGTGGTGCCTTCCCTGCAAATCCCGCCGGAGAAAATCAAGGGCAGTGTGGGCGCGGGCGATGCGTTCTGCGCCGGTTGTTTGTACCGCCTGTACAACGGAACGAACGATCGGGAGTTATTGGAGTATGCTTCTGCCGCTGCCGCCTGTAATTTGTTTGCGGAAAACTCGGTAGACGGCATGTTGGAGAAAAGCGAAATTGAAAAACTGGCAAATCAATTCGGGAGGAAAACGATATGACGCGAAAACAGTTTGAAGAACAGGTACAAAAGGCTTTGGCCATGTACGAAAAGGCGCACATTGTTCTGACGGAGGAAGAAAAGCAGCGGATCGAAGTGGCGGATTTCGGGCAAGGCATGGTAGACCGATTGGGGCTGCAATTATTGGTTTATGTGAATACCGAGCGGGTATGTGCCAAAGAAATGGTGTTACTGCCGGGGCAGACCTGCCCGGAGCATATGCACATCCCCACCAATGGGAAACCCGGGAAGGAAGAAACCTTCCGCTGTCGGTACGGCAAGGTGTATTTATATGTGCCGGGGGAGAAAAACGCGGAGCCGATCAAGGCCCAACTCCCGCCGAGTGATGTTTCGGTTTTTCATGAAATCGTGTTGCTGCCCGGTCAGCAATATACCATCCAGCCGGAAACATGGCATTGGTTCCAAGCGGGGGAGGAAGGCGCCGTGATTTCGGAATTTTCCACCAGAAGCACCGATGAAACGGATATTTTTACAGATCCTAAACTGATCAGAGAAGTGAAAATCGAGGGATAAAAGATGCTGGTAAACTTAAATGATGTCTTAAAAAAAGCACAACGGGAACATTACGCGGTCGGGTTGTTCAACACCACGGATACCGATATGTTGGAAGCGGCGTTGACAGCGGCGGAAGAACTGCGCTCCCCGATCATTATCGGCACGGCGGAAGTGCTGTTGCCTTACGGAGAGTTCGGGTTGATCGGGCCTTCTGTTTTGGATTGCGCGCGCCGCGCTTCGGTGCCGGTGGTGGTGCATTACGATCACGGGCTTACTTTCGAGCGGTGCATGCAGGCCTTGAAAATGGGATTTTCCAGCGTCATGTTTGACGGATCCGCCGGCGAGGAAGCCAAAAACCTGCAAGATACCGCTGAAATCGTGAAAATCGCCCATGCTTTCGGGGCAACGGTCGAAGGGGAAATCGGCCATGTGGGGGAGGCCGCCAATCGGGACAACGCCACCTCTGACCGCTATACCACCCCGGAGGAAGCCGAGCAGTTCATCGCCCGGACGGGGGTGGACGCGCTGGCAGTGGCGATCGGCACCGCGCACGGCGCCTATAAAGAAAAGCCCCGCCTTGATTTGGAGAGGCTGAAAGCCATTCGCGCCAAGGTGGATACCCCGTTGGTACTGCACGGCGGCTCGGGCTTATCGGATGATGACTTCCGCAATACCGTGCGGGAAGGCATTGCCAAAGTGAATATTTTTACCGATTTGTGCCTGGCGGGAAATGCCGGCATGGCAGAAGGTTTGCAAAAAGGGCTTTCCTATAATGAGATCCGCAATCTCAAAGTCGAAAAGATTAAGGAAGCCGTGAAGACCAAAATGCGGCTGTTCGGCTCGGAAAACAAGGCCATATAAGCAGTCGGTTTCTTTCGTACAGATCCGGCTCCGGACGATGATGTTTTTTCGTCCGGGGCCGGATTTTCATGTGGAATGCCTTCTTGTATATGAATGGAAAGAGAGCGGTTGCCGGAGTTTTCGCCCCTCCGCAAACATGGCATACATATTTCATTTAATTGTAAAGAAGCGAATTGCCCGGATTTTCCGCCCAACCGCAAACATTGCATACATATTTCATTCAATTAAAAGAGAGCGGATTGGCCGGATTTTCCGCCCCTCTTGCGGTGCCCGGCAATGCGCACGCTTGGAGCGCGGCGCATTTGCCGACCGCGGCGCTTCGTTACGCTCCCTGTTTCCGCC
>CACXFE010000099.1 GCA_902766855.1 Oscillospiraceae bacterium
CGGCGAAGCCGCAATTTAGCCGTTCAATGTTCTCCGAAATAGTCTGAATCTTCGATTCAGCAACTATTTCGTGAGGTTATTATACCATTTTTTTGAATTTCTGTAAAGCATTCCGATAAAAAATCTTTTCATTTTGCAAAAAATGAAGTATAATAGAAGTGTTAAGTGTAAAATCACATACAACAAGGCGAAAGCCGATGAAGAAAGCAAAAGAACAGATAAAAAACGGAGTGGATCTGTGATGATGAATTATAAATGGGATTTGGATCAGTATCAATTTGAAGATTCGTCCGTTGATTTTACCACGGACGATAAAGACTTGCAAGGTGTGTTTGACGATTGCGAAGCACTTTGCAAACAAAATATTAAAACCTTTGGCGACTATGATGTTTTGATCGAAGGCGCTAAGTATAACGGAGTTTGGCTTGAAACGCAGCCGATGGGCGGCGAGATGTATGCTAAACGCGATATTAAAATCGCTCTTGCAAATATCCTGATCTTTTTGAGATATCAACGCCGGGACGGCAGATTCCCGGGAATGATTTCTTACCGGGATCCGTGGTCGGGCTTGGTTGCGCATTATGATTGGATGCAGGGTTGTTTTTTGCCTTATCCCGCGCTGAAACTTTATTATCTGATCGGGGAGGATCAAGAGTATTTAAAGATGCTGTATACCGCTCTTGAAGATTTTGATACCTATCTTTGGCGTTATAGAGACAGTACGGGCAACGGGTGCCTGGAAAACTGGTGTATATGGGATGTCGGCGAGGATAACAGTACGCCATATATGTTGAACGGGCTGAAAATGCCCGAACACGGAGCATGGGGAAAATCCACCCCGCCTGAAGATTATATGAATTTGCCGTATAAGTCCCCCCAGTATATGGGTTATTCTTATGCGTGCCGCAAGGTTTTGGCTCGCATTTCGGAAATTTTAGATAACGGACTGGCGGAAAAATGGGAAGCACAGGCAAAAGAGGTGCAAGAAAAGGCTTTTGAATGCTTGTGGGATAAGGAAAAACACGCATATTATCTCCACGATAAAAACGGGGAAGTGATCCCTGCACTTACGCAGGAAAATATCAAGTGTATGTATTGCGGACTGATGACGCAGGAAATGGCAGACGCTTTTGTTAAGGAACACCTTTTAAACGAAGAAGAATTTTGGACGCCGTATCCTCTGCCTGCCATTGCGGCGAACGATCGGTATTTTCATATCAATAAGGATTGTTCAAACTGTGCGGAAGAACTCGAAAAGACCGGGATCGAAGCACACGGGATTGACGATAATTCATGGTCAGGCCCGTTAAACGGATTGATTTGGCAGAGAAGCATCGACGCGCTGATCAATTACGGTTATCATGCCGAAACGGCAGCGATCGGCAAAAAAATACTCTCCACTCTGAAAAAACATCGAAAATACACGCAAAACTATAATCCCTTTACGGGAGTTCCGGCTAACGGGATGGATGGCTATGGTCCTACGATGCTTTCGGCGCTTGAATATATCAGCATGATATGCGGCGTTAATATCCGTTATAAAAAGGTGTTTTGGAGCGTGGCGACCGAAATGGGTCGATTTACATACACGCAAAAAATGTACGGCAAGGAATATAAACTGATGTCTGACGGGAACGAAATGCGGGCTTTTATAGACGACAGGGAAATTTTCACCGCTTCGGTCGGAGCGCGAATAGAAACCGATTTGCAGGGGAAAATTTTGTCGGTTTACGGAATATCTGAAAGCGCCCTTGATTTCCGCATGCGTTTTGATGGCAAGAAAACAGAAGAAAAACTTTTGAAAAACCAATGTATCAAGTTTTGATATGGCAATATTGGGAACTCCTGAGGAACGCCGTTTTGTAGTTGATAAGCGGCTCTGACAGAAGTATGTGAGGAGGATGTGCACAATGCCGGGGAAAATGAAATTGACGGTTGGCGGGATCACTTATGTGGTCCAGGGCGACGGGAGTGACGATTATCTGAACGAATTGGGCTCCGCGCTGGAATTGAAATTGAAAACCATCACCAAAAGCAATCCCACCCTTTCTACAACAATGGCGGCGATTTTAGCGGCGCTGGAATTTTGCGATGAGGCCAAAAAAGCGAAACAGGAAATCGCGCATTTGCAAGATGAACTTTCCTATGCGTTGGCCACCCCTCATCAGTTGAGGATCGGGGAATCATGACGAAGCAGGCAGGGGAAATCCTTTCGCCCGTAGGAAATGCGGAAATGCTTACGGCCGCTGTTCGCGCAGGGGCGGATGCGGTTTATCTCGGCGCGCGCCGTTTTTCCGCTCGGCGTAACGCACAGAATTTCGGGGAAGAGGAATTAAGGGAAGCCGTTTCATACTGTCATATTCGCGGTGTGCGGGTGTATTTGGCGCTGAATATTATTTTGCGGGATGAAGAACTGGAAGAGGCGATCGAACTTGCCGAAAATGCCTATGCAATGGGCATAGACGGGTTGATTATCGCAGATTTGGGGCTGGCCGCGATTTTGCATGAACGCCTGCCGGATCTTGCGCTGCACGCTTCCACGCAAATGTCGATTGACAGCCCGGGGGCGCTGCCGTGGCTGAAAAGCATGGGCTTTTCGCGGGTGGTCGCCGGCAGGGAAATGACGCGCGCGGAATTGCGGGTGTTTTGCGCCGAAGCCGAAAAACTCGGGATCGAAACCGAGGTTTTTGTGCACGGCGCGCTTTGCATGTCGGTTTCGGGGCAATGCCTGCTCTCGGCGTTTTTAGGTGGGCGGAGCGGGAATCGCGGCCTTTGTGCCGGGCCTTGCCGTCTGCCGTTTTCCGCCCCGGGCGGGACAGGGTATGATTTGAGCCTGAAAGACCTTTCTTTACTTCCTTATTTACGGGAATTGCGGGAAATGGGCGTAACTTCCTTCAAAATTGAGGGGCGCATGAAACGCCCGGAATATGTTGCCGCCGCCACGGCCGCGGCGCGGGCGGCACTGGAAGAGGGGAAGCCCCCCGCGGAATGGGACCGTATTCTGCAAAATGTGTTTTCGCGTTCCGGCTTTACGGCCGGGTATTATGAGGGCAAGTTCGGCAAAGAAATGTTCGGCATCCGTACAAAAGAGGATGTTGCCGCGGCAGGAGATGTTTTTCCCCTCTTGCATGAGTTGATCCGCACGGAAAGGCGGTCGGTGCCGATCACGGCAACATTGGCGGTGCGGGCTGATCAGCCAATCTCCTTGCGGTTGACGGATGGGGTGCATACGGCGGAAGCAACCGGCGCATGCCCGCAACCGGCGCAAAACAAACCCGCTACGAAAGAAAGCCTGCAAGCGGCGCTGGATAAATTCGGCTCTACCCCTTATTTGGCGGATATTTTAGTGGAAACCGAACCGGGGTTGTTTGTGCGGCAGAGCGATCTCAACGAATTGCGCCGCACGGCCGTTGCACAGTTGGATCGTTTGCGGGCGGCGGTTTCCCGCCCAAAAGCGGGGGAGAAGGTTTCTGTGCCGAAAGTCGCCTCCAAACCGCACGGCGCGCGAAAGCGGTATGCCCGGTTTGAGACATTCGAACAGATTCCGGACTGTTTAGACGGGATCGACGGGTTGATTTTTCCATTGGAACAAGATTGGAAAAAAGAGGTGCCGGTGGCGGAAAAGGTGGTTGAAACGCCACGAGGCATTGTAGAAGAAAAGGTGTTGCGGGAAAGGCTTGCGGCATTTTATGCTGACGGGTTTCGCACCGTGCTGTGCGGCAATCCGGCTTCGATGCAGGCGGCCAAGGAGTTGGGCTTTCGGATCATGGCGGGAAACGGATGGAACATCATCAATTCTGCTGCCGCCGGTATAGCCGCTAAAACGGGAGCGGATCAGATCATTCTTTCGGCGGAAGTAACACGGCAGGGACTTGACAGGCTGGCTTCCCCCGTGCCGTGCGGGATCGTGGCCTATGGGTATTTGCCGCTGATGCTTTTTCGGAATTGCCCGATTCGAAACGGGCAAACCTGTGCGGAATGCGGCCGTCAAAGCGGGCTGACCGATCGGAAGGGCGCCTGTTTCCCCGTCCGTTGCCGCATGGGGTACAGTGAATTGTTGAATTCGGTGCCGATCTGGCTTGCCGATCGCGCGGAAGATCTTGCCGTGCCGGATTTCACCGTTCTTTATTTTACAGTAGAGTCCAGGGAACGGGCCGAACAAGTGATCCGCGCCTATGACCGGGGAGAAGCGCCGGACACCGCTTATACCCGCGGGCTTTTTTATCGCGGCACCAAATAAAAAACCGAAGATGGCAGTAAAGTAAATAAACCGGCGGGAGAGTGTCTTACTCTCCCGCCGGTCAGTCTGTCGAAAAACCAAAATCAACCACTTGGCGCCGATTTCGGCGCCATTTTTGTTTTTCCGGCGACAAGTGCGTCGGAAA
>CACXFE010000100.1 GCA_902766855.1 Oscillospiraceae bacterium
GCCCAAAAAAGTTTTAGGTTTCAAAAAACCAGTAGATTTATTTGAATTTTCACTCTCTAAGTGTTGCACTTAGTTTGACAATTCATCTATTTATTTGTTTTTTGAACGATCGCATCAGCCGCCGCCGCTAAATACTCACAGGTAAATCGCTCAAATTCCCCGTTATCCACCATTGCGGAGAGGGCGGGATCAATCGGCATTTGCGCAAGCAACGGCACGCCGAGTTGCTCTGCTACCGTTTCACTGCCGGAGCCGAACAGGGAAATCTTTTTGCCGCAATCCGGGCACAGGATATAACTCATATTTTCCACGATGCCCAGCACCGGCACCTTCATCATTTCTGCCATATGATAGGCTTTTTTGACGATCAGGGAAACAAGATCCTGCGGGGAGGTGACGATCACCACCCCGTCCAGCGGAATGGACTGAAACACCGTCAGCGGCACATCGCCGGTTCCGGGCGGGCAATCGATCAACAAATAATCCAAATCGCCCCACACCACATCGTGCCAGAATTGTTTTACCGCACCCGCGATCACCGGCCCGCGCCACAGCACGGGGGATTCCTTTTCCGGCAGCATCATGTTGATGGAGATCAACTCGATCCCGCCGCTCGTTTCAGCGGGAAGAATGCCGATTTCATTCTGCATGGCACGCGCATGGATCCCGAAAGTTTTCGGGATCGAAGGGCCGGTAATATCCGCATCTAAAATCCCGACGCGATACCCTTTTCGCTTTAACAAAACCGCCAACATGGAGGTGACCATGGATTTGCCTACGCCGCCTTTTCCGCTGACCACGCCGATCACATGCTTGATGTTGTTATATTCCCCGGTGGGTTCCAACAGGCTCTCCGCATCGCGGGAAGAGCAATTCTCTCCGCAAGAGGAGCAATCGCCCGAACAGCCGGTCTTTTTTTCTTCTGCCATTATCTGTTACGCTTCCTTTCAAACAAGATCTGATTCAGTAAGAATCAGTATACCACGGAAAAAGCAAAAAATCAAGGCGAGAGCCACACAAACTCTCCTTCCGCGTTTTTATCTGTCACCATATAGTATGCTCATATTGCGGGGCAAACGGTTCATCGGTTTGTGATTTTTCGATCTGTTTCAGCCTTTGTTCGATGACGGTGGTCTTTTCCACCAATTCTCCATAAGCATATAGTTGAAAACTGCCGATCCAAGAGAGCAACGGGCCGAGAACCAGTGCAATCCCGCCGGAAACGATGGCGGTGACGCGCTCGCTTGCCGGCAACAATCCGGCGGCAAAAAAGAAAAGCAACGCAGACAGCACCGAAACGATAATACCCGCCCAACAAATCACCTGTGCCAATATTTTCAGTTTTCTTCCGATATTTTCAAACATCGTTTTTCTCCTTTCTCTTCCTACAAAATCGCCCGATACGGTTATGCGACAAAGCATGGCCTCTTGCACAAAACAAAAGAATAAAGCGCCCCATTTCCAACTGAAAACGGGGCGCGTCTTTTTAGTACACACATTATCAGCGCAGGGTGCGGTTTATACGCTTTCCAAAGGCTGCGCTGTGTCCAATGTGAGGACTAAAATCACATTACACCAACTCAATAATGGCCATCTCGGCAGCGTCGCCACGGCGGGGACCTGTCTTGATGATGCGGCAATAGCCGCCGTTCACTTCTGCATATTTCGGGGCAATTTCGTTGTAAAGTTTCTTTACAACTTCGTCCTTCGTGATGAACGCCAACGCCTGACGCCTGCTGCTCAGGTTATTCGTTTTTGCGAGTGTAATATACTTCTCTGTCATGGCGCGTACTTCTTTCGCGCGTGTGACGGTGGTTTCGATCCTGCCGTTTTCCAACAGGTAGGTAACCATCGCTCTCAGCATGGCAGTTCTGTGATCGCTGGTTCTTCCGAGTTTACGGGTACCTGGCATATCAATTCACTCCTTCGTGTGATTTTGCTTTATTCGTCATCCTTTTTGAGGGTAAATCCGAAGGAATTCAACTTCGCAATAACCTCTTCCAATGACTTACGACCTAAGTTTCTGACCTTCATCATATCTTCTTCGGACTTATTGATCAGGTCTTCCACCGTGTTGATGCCCGCACGCTTCAAGCAGTTGAAACTGCGCACAGACAGATCCAGTTCGTCGATCGTGAGATCGAGAACCTTTTCTTTTTCGTTTTCGCTCTTCTCCGCCATGATGCTTTCGCTTTCGCTGACACCTTCGGTCAGATCAAGGAACAACTCAAAGTGTTCGATCAAAACCTTGGCAGACATGGAAATCGCTTCGTTTGCACGAATGGATCCGTCTGTCCAGACTTCCAGCGTTAATTTGCCCTTATCGGTCACATTGCCCACGCGGGTATTGTCAACCGAGAAGTTTGCTTTCAGCACCGGCGTGTAAATCGAATCCACCGGGATCATGCCGATTACATTCTGCGCCGGTCTGTTCTGATCGGCGGATACATAGCCGCGGCCTTTGTCCAGCGTCATTTCCATATTGAGTTTGGCGCCTTCATCCAGCGTGGCAATGTACAAATCGGGATTGAGGATCTCAACTTCCGAATCGGCTTTGATCGAAGCGGCCGTTACGACTGTGGGGCCCTCGGCTTCAATATAAATCTTTTTCGCCGTGTCCGCATGCAGTTTTGCGATCAGGCCTTTGATGTTCAGGATGATCTCCGTCACATCCTCTTTTACGCCGGGGATCGTGGAAAACTCATGCACAACGCCGTCGATCTTAACGGAGGTAACAGCCACACCCGGAAGGATGGACAACAACACGCGGCGCATACTGTTGCCGAGCGTGGTTGCGTATCCTCTTTCCAGCGGCTCCATGACAAACTTGCCATAGGTGCCGTCCGCCGCCATTTCAACGGTTTCGATTCTGGGCTTTTCAATTTCTATCATGTCAAAGCTCCGTTTCTCCGCACCGAAATTCTTCTAATGCCGTGCAACCGATGCAGAAGATACACGGCATCCAGCAGCAAATTACTTCGAATAATATTCGACGACCAAATGCTCCTGTACCTCGTAATCAATGTCCTCTCTGCCGGGAAGGCGAACAACCTCACCCGAGAAATTCGCGGCATCACGCGAGAGCCATTGCGGCACGGAAATGTGCGGCGCATCCGGCCCGAAAAGTTCGGTGATTCTGGCAACCTTTTTGCCCGAATCGGATAACGCGATCACATCACCGACTTTTACCTGATAAGACGGGATATCCACTTTCTTCCCGTTTACCGTAAAGTGTGCATGATTGACCAACTGGCGTGCTTCCGGCCTTGTGGAAGCAAACCCAAGACGGAACACCACGCTGTCTAACCGACATTCCAAAATTTGAAGCAAGTTGTCACCCGTGATGCCCTGGCGACGCTCCGCCTCGGCAAAGTAGCCGCGGAACTGCTTTTCCAGCACACCGTAGATGAATTTCAGTTTCTGCTTCTCCTTTAATTGGATCGCATATTCCGACTGTTTTCTACGCATATTCTTATTGGAATTGCGTGTGGTATTCTTACCGGCATATCCCAAAACCGCGGGAGAAATGCCGAGCGCTTTACAACGCTTTGCGATAGGTTGAATATTTTTAGCCATTTTTCATTCCTCCTCCGATTATACGCGTCTTCTCTTGGGAGGACGGCAACCGTTATGCGGGATGGGGGTAACATCTTTGATCATGCTGACTTCAAGACCGGCGGTTTGCAATGCACGAATCGCCGCCTCCCGTCCTGCTCCCGGCCCTTTCACATACACTTCAACAGTTTTGAGTCCATGTTCCATTGCGGCTTTGGCAGCGGTTTCTGCCGCACTCTGCGCCGCAAACGGGGTGGATTTTCTCGAACCTCTGAATCCCAATTCACCGGCAGAAGCCCAGGAAAGAGCATTGCCCTGTGTATCGGTAATGGTTACGATGGTGTTGTTGAAGGTAGACTGAATATGAGCAGAGCCACGTTCGATATTCTTTTTCTCACGGCGACGGCGCGTAGTGGCCGTCTTGCCCTTTGCAGTAGCCATATTATCTTCCTCCTACTTATTTCTTCTTGTTTGCGATGGTCTTCTTCGGACCTTTGCGTGTGCGCGCATTGGTTTTAGAACGCTGCCCTCTTACCGGCAACCCTTTTCTATGACGCAATCCGCGATAACTGCCGATTTCGATCAATCTCTTAATGTCAAAAGCGATCGCACGGCGGCGGTCACCTTCTACTTGAAGGTTATGGTCGATATATTCACGCAGTTTTGAAATATCGTCTTCGGTCAAGTCCTTCACACGGGTATCGGGATTGATCCCGGTATCGGCAAGGATTTTTTTCGATGTTGTGAGACCGATCCCGAAAATGTAAGTGAGTCCGATTTCGACCCGCTTCTCGTTCGGAAGGTCAACACCAGCAATACGTGCCATTCCTCAAAGCACCTCCATTTAATTTCTTGCGCACTCAACCCTGACGCTGTTTATGCTTCGGGTTTTCGCAGATGACCATGATCTTACCTTTGCGCTTGATAATTTTGCATTTTTCGCAAATCTTTTTAACAGAAGGTCTGACTTTCATTTGGATTATACCTCCTTACAATTTTCGACTGTTACTTCGAACGCCAGGTTATACGGCCTTTTGACAGATCGTACGGAGACATTTCAACAGTCACCTTGTCCCCCGGCAGGATCCGAATGAAGTTCATTCGGAGTTTGCCGGAAATATGGGCAAGAATTATATGTCCCCCCTGAATTTCCACTTTGAACATTGCGTTTGGCATTGCTTCAACAACGACGCCTTCCAGTTCGATCATATCTTCCTTAGACATCTTGGTTCCTCCCTTTCCATACAGACGCCCGATACACAGCAAGCGCCTTTCGTAATTGTTTGTCGGTTTCATACTCGCTGCGGTTCAATACGGTATTGGTCAGCGCCAGATGTTTTATATTCTTGCGCTTCGGTCTCGCAAGGGGGCGCTCCTTCCCGTCGCATACCGACAGGAAGTTTCCGTCCTGCGAAACAACCACCAGAAAATACCCTTTATCGCGCCCGGCCAGGGAACGCACAATACGCCCTTCCATGGTTCGCCCTCAAATCACTGTCATGATTTTCGGCCCGTCCGCCGTAATGGCGACGGTATGCTCGAAATGCGCGGATAAAGAACCGTCTTTGGTTAAAACCGTCCACCCGTCCGATAAGACCTCTACCCCGGGTTTCCCCGCGTTCACCATCGGTTCGATGGCAATGGTCATACCGGGCATCAGCCGAATGCCTCTGCCGGGTGTGCCGAAATTCGGAACTTCGGGAGCCTCGTGAAGATTGGTGCCTACCCCATGCCCGACAAATTGCCGTACCACGGAATAACCCCGTTCTTCGACATACTGCTGCACCGCGTGACCGATATCGCCGATCCTGCCGCCCGGAACCGCCGCGCGAATGCCTTCATACAAACTTTCGCGGGTGGTGTCCATCAGCCGCTTCGCCTCTTCGGATATATCTCCGCAGGCGAAAGTGGCGGCATTGTCACCGTGATACCCTTCATATTTTGCGCCGAGGTCGATGCTGACGATATCGCCCGCCCTCAACTTGCGCTTTGCAGATGGTATGCCATGAATGACTTCGTTGTTGATGGATATACAGGCAGTAGCGGGATAGCCTTCGTAGTGTTTGAAGTTCGGAACGCCGCCCTGGCTTAAAATATACTGTTCAGCCAATCGGTCGATTTCCTCTGTTGTAACACCCGGCTCCACCGCTCTGCCGGCAACCTGTAATGCTCCGGCCGAGATTCTGCAAGCCTCTTTCATGATCTTCAATTCACGGCCGGTTTTCAGCACGATCATATAAGCGTCTCCAATTTGGCAAGAACCAAACGGGTGGTATCCGCCACTTCGTCCTGTCCTTCCACCGTCAACAACTTCCCACAGGCTTGATAGTACTCTTTGAGCGGCTCGGTCTGTTCGTGATAAACATGAAGACGGTTTTTCACCGTTTCCGGCTCATCATCTTTCCGAATGACCAATTTGCCGCCGCAAAGATCGCAGATGCCTTCTTTCCCGGGTTTCTTATACTCGGTATGATAACTGGCACCGCACTTTTCGCACACGCGTCTGCCCGACATACGCTTGACGATCTCACTGTCCGCCACTTCGATGGAAAGTGCCGCGTCGATCGCAAAACCCATGTTGTCCAACGCTTCCGCTTGCGGGATCGTGCGCGGGAAACCGTCTAAAATATAGCCTTCCTTACAGTCCGGCTCGGCCAATCGCTCCTTGATGATGCCGATCACGACTTCATCCGGGACCAACTCTCCCGCGTCGATATACGATTTTGCTTTCAGCCCCATTTCCGAACCGCTTTTCAACGCGGCACGAATGATATTGCCGGTTGAAATGGTCGGAATACGGTACTGCTCGGATATGATTTCCGCCTGGGTGCCTTTTCCGGCACCCGGCGCTCCTAAAAGAATGAGTTTCATTTGCCTTTTCCTTTCATCAATCCAGGAATCCCTTATAATGACGCATCATCATTTGCGATTCCAGATTGCGAACCGTGTCAAGCGCAACACCGACCATGATCAGCACCGAGGTGCCGCCCAGCGAAATATTGATTCCGCCGACCGAACCGATGATAATCGGAAGGATTGCCACCACACTCAAGAAAATCGCGCCCATCAGCGTAATACGGGACAGGATCTTGGAAATGAAATCCGAAGTCGGTTTGCCGGGGCGAATGCCCGGAACCGCGCCGCCGTTTTTCCGCAGATTGTTGGCCATTTCGATCGGATTGAACTGAATCGTCGCATAGAAATAGGCAAACGCGATGATCAGGATGAAATAGATCACTGCATAAAACGCGCCGCGTGTGCTGAACAATTCCAGCAACTTTCTGAACCAGTTCTCTTTGGTGCTGTTCCAGAAAGAAAGGATCATGGTGGGGAGCATCAAAATCGAAGATGCAAAGATGATCGGCATCACGCCCGACATATTCACTTTGATCGGAATATGGGTGTTCTGCCCACCGTACATCTTATTGCCCACCACGCGCTTGGCATACTGAACGGGGATCCTGCGCTCTGCCTCTGTCATCCAGACAATAAAGCCAATGACCACTAAGAACAACAACACAATCCCGATCACGGCGACCTGTCTGCCCAGTTTCCAATAAGAAACCAGCATATTGAACGCCTGCGGGCCACGGGAGATAATTCCCGCGAACAACAGAATGGAGATTCCGTTGCCGATGCCTTTAACATCGATTTGCTCGCCCAGCCACATCACAAGCGCGGAGCCGGCCGTAAAGGCCAACACAATGACAACCGCGGCAAAAAGCATTGTCCAAAAACCGCCGCTTACGCTTAAATATCTGCTGTTTTTCAGGTAGAAGAAATACGCCGTACCTTGGATCAAGGCCAGAATCACCGTGGTATACCGGGTGATCTGCGCTAACTTCTTCTGCCCTTCCTCGCCCTCTTTGGACAATCTTTCCAGATAGGGGATCGCAACACACAGAAGTTGGATGATAATGGAGGAGTTGATGTACGGGGTGACCGACATGGCGAAGATCGCACCGTATTCAAGTCCGCCGCCTGTCAGGATCGACAGGTAACTGAAAAATTCATTCGTTGTTCCCGATTCGGTGGCCGATTTCAGCGCCGCTACATCAATGTAGGGTACCGGAATAACCGAACCGATACGGAAAATCAAAATGATGAAAATGGTAAAAAGAATCTTATTGCGAATTTCTTTTACTTTCCAGGCGTTTCTTAATGTTTCTAACATCAGATCACCTCAGCCTTTCCGCCCGCTGCCCCGATTTTCTCGGTTGCAGACGCGGAGAAAGCATTCAGCTTCACGGTCAGTTTCTTTGTCAGCTGGCCGTTGCCCAGCACTTTGACCGGAAGATTCGCTTTCTTTATGATCCCTTTCTCGGTCAAAGCCGCGGCGTCTACCGTTGCTCCGTCCTCGAACACATTGAGAGCAGCAAGATTGATCACTGCCCATTCTTTGGCAAAAATGTTATTGAAGCCACGCTTCGGGATCCTTCTTTGCAGAGGCATCTGGCCACCTTCAAAGCCCGGTCTCATGCCGTGACCTGCACGCGCCTTTTGACCTTTATGACCTTTGCCGGCGGTTTTTCCGTTGCCGGATCCATGCCCTCTGCCGATGCGCTTGGCCTCTTTTGTAGAGCCAATCGCCGGAGATAATTCATGCATTTTCATTGTTCGCACCTCCTTGCTGAATTTGCGGGGATCCCCCCGCATAATCGCGGATTTCCCGCGAAAATCGGTTCTTAAAGTTCGGTAACCTCTACCAGATGGCAGATCTTGTTGATCTTACCCTGTGTCTGATCGTTCTTAGGTTGAACCCGTTCGTCCCCGATTTTGAAAAGACCGAGCGCATGTGCGGTTGCGATCTGATCTTTTTTAGAACCGATCGTACTCTTTACCAACTTGATTTTAAGGCCGGCAGTCTTCTTTGTTGCCATCTTGCTGCTCCTCCTTAACCTATGATTTCCTTGACGGATTTGCCGCGGGTAGCCGCCACTTCTTCCGCACTGCGGAGCGAAGCCAGGCCGGCAACCGTTGCGCGAACAACATTGCAAGGATTGTTGGATCGTAAGGCTTTGGTACGAATATCGGCAATGCCGACAGTTTCAATAACCGCACGAACCGCACCGCCGGCGATCACGCCGGTACCGGGGGCAGCGGGCTTTAAGAGAACGCGCCCTGCGCCGAATGCACCGATCGTTTCGTGCGGAATGGTCGTACCCTTTAAGGATACTTTGATAAGATTCTTTTTAGCGTCTTCGATTCCTTTGCGGATCGCATCCGGTACTTCGCCGGCTTTTCCAAGCCCGTACCCGACGATGCCGTTCCCGTCGCCCACAACCACGAGTGCCGCGAATTTCATAATGCGACCGCCCTTTACGGTTTTGGAAACACGGTTTATGGAAACAACACGCTCTTTCAAATCTAATGTTGATGCGTCAATATTTGTAGCCAAAAGTATTCCTCCTTATCAGAACTTCAAGCCGCCCTCGCGGGCACCTTCGGCAAGTTCCTTGACACGGCCGTGATAGATATAGCCCCCGCGGTCAAACACGACCTCGGTGATGCCTTTCTCTGCGGCGCGTTCAGCAATTAACTTCCCGACCTTGCGAGCGCCTTCTTTGTTGCCGCCCGAAATGCCGAAATCCTTTTCGTTGGACGCGGCAGCGGCTAAGGTCACTCCGTTTACATCGTCGATCAGTTGGGCGTAGATGTTGCTGTTGGAGCGGAATACATCAAGACGAGGCGTTGCGGCGGTTCCGCTGATTTTCGAGCGAACGCGGGCATGACGCTTTAATCTTGCCTGATTGCTGTTTGGTCTTGTAACCATGGTTTGTACACTCCTTTATTATTTCTTCGCACCCTTGCCGGCTTTACCTTCCTTGCGGCGGATATGCTCGTCGGCGTACTTGATGCCTTTGCCCTTATACGGCTCAGGCGGACGCTTCTCGCGCACTTCCGCGGCAAACTGACCGACCTGCTGCTTATCTGCACCGCTGATCACGATTGTGTTTGCAGACGGTACATCAATGGTGATGCCCGGAACTTCCGGTACAATGACCTGATGAGAAAATCCCAGATTCATCACGAGATTTTTGCCCTGCTTCTGCGCACGGTAACCGACGCCGTTTACCTCCAACTGCTTGGAAAAGCCGTTGGTAACACCCTCTACCATGTTGGCAATGAGGGAACGGGTCAGCCCGTGTAAGGCGCGATGATCTTTATCATCGCTCGGGCGGGAAACCGTGATTTCCGTGCCCTCCACTTTGATCGCCATATCGGGATTGAAGGAGTTTTTCAATTCACCCTTCGGCCCTTTGACGGTCACCTCGCATCCGTTGACTGTAACAGTCACACCGGCAGGAATTGTGATAGGCTTCTTTCCTATTCTTGACATTCCAATGCACCTCCTTACCAGACGAACGCGAGAACTTCGCCGCCGACATTGGCTTTGCGAGCCTCTTTATCCGTCATGATTCCCTTAGAGGTGGAAAGGATTGCGATACCAAGGCCTTTCATGACCTTCGGCATATCCTCAACATTGGTATAAATACGCAAACCCGGCTTGGAAACTCTGCGAATGCCGTTGATGATCTGCGCTTTATTCTGGCCGTATTTCAATGTGATATGAATTACGCCCTGCTTTCCGTCTTCTTCGACCTGAAAGCCTGTGATATATCCTTCGTCAAGTAAAATCTGCGCGATAGCCTTCTTTACATTTGACGCCGGAACATCTACCGAGTCGTGTTTTGCGGAAGACGCGTTACGGATTCTCGTCAGCATATCCGCTATCGTATCGGTAATTTGCATGCCGTCAACCTCCTTTGATTGTGCCTTACCAACTGGCCTTCTTCACTCCGGGGATCTCGCCTTTGTAAGCAAGTTCTCTGAAGCATATACGGCAAACGCCGTATTTGCGAAGATAAGCGTGTGGGCGGCCGCAGATTTTGCATCTGTTGTACTCTCTTGTTGAAAACTTGGCAGGTCTTGCCTGCTTCACTTTCATCGATGTTTTAGCCATAATTCTTCTCCTTATCTCGCAAACGGAGCGCCCATCAGCGTTAATAACTCACGAGCCTCTTCATCTGTTTTCGCCGTGGTGACAAAGATGATGTCCATTCCGCGGACTTTATCGATCTTGTCATACTCGATTTCAGGGAAAATCAACTGCTCTTTCACGCCCATGGCATAGTTGCCGCGGCCGTCAAACGCGTTGGGATTGATTCCCCGGAAGTCTCTCACCCGCGGGAGAGCAGCGTTGAAGAGTCTTTCAACAAACTCATACATACGCTCGCCGCGAAGGGTGACCTTCGCACCGATCGGCATTCCCTCACGCAGTTTGAAGTTCGCAACCGATTTCTTCGCACGGCAGGGAACCGCTTTCTGACCGGTGATCTTGCTTAAATCATTGATGATGGCATCGATGACCTTGCTGTTTTCCTTGGCATCACCGGCGCCGACATTGATAACGACTTTATCGAGCTTCGGGATTTGCATGACGCTCTTGTAGCCAAATTTTGTCATCAGTGCGGGAGCAATGGAATTCTTATACTCATTCGACAGTGTTGACATGTCATGTCCTCCTTACTCTTAAAAAGTCTCGCCGCATTTTTTGCACATGCGGTCTTTCTTGCCGTCTTCATAGACTTTAACGCCTACTCGGGTGGGCTTGTTACATTTCGGGCAAACAACCTGCACTTTGCAGGCATAGATCGCACCCTCGGTCTCGATAATGCCGGACGGATCGCCCGCCTTTCTCGGCTTAACATGCTTTTTGACCTTATTGATGCCTTCTACGATTACTTTTCCCTCTTTGGGGCTGACTTGCAGGACCTTGCCGGTCTTCTTGCGATCCTTCTTGTCCCCGGTCAGGAGAACAACGGTATCGCCTGTTTTAATGTGAAGTTTACTCATTCTTTCTCCCTCCCATTAAAGCACTTCCGGAGCCAGCGATAAGATCTTGGTGTAATCTTTATCGCGCAACTCTCTCGCTACCGGCCCGAAAATACGCGTGCCACGCGGGTTTTTATCATCACGGATGATGACCGCGGCATTTTCGTCGAATCTGATGTATGTGCCATCATTGCGACGCAGGCCTTTCGCAGAACGAACCACGACCGCCTTTACGACATCGCCCTTCTTCACCGTACCGCCCGGAGCGGCCTTTTTGACCGAAGCCACGATGACATCGCCAATGTTGGCATACCTCCTTTTGGAGCCTCCAAGAACGCGGATGCACATGATTTCTTTCGCACCCGTATTGTCAGCAACCTTGAGGTAACTCTGTTGTTGTATCACAGTGTTTTCCTCCTTGTATGACTTACTTAGCCTTCTCGACTATCTCAACCACGCGCCAATTTTTATCCTTGGAGAGCGGTCTGGTCTCCATAATAAGAACTCTGTCGCCTACGCCACAGGAATTATTCTCATCATGAGCTTTCAGTCTGATAGTATTCTTGATGATCTTCTTATAGAGCGGATGCTTTACATTGTCTTCAATCGCGAC
>CACXFE010000101.1 GCA_902766855.1 Oscillospiraceae bacterium
CGGGTGCGCGGCGTTTAACGATATTCCGAAACTGGTGCGAAAATACAGCGCGATGGGCAGGATCGCCTTCATGCACATCCGGCAGGTAACGCTATTGGACGACGGCAGTTTTGAAGAAAGCGGGCATCTTTCGGCGTGCGGAAGCCTTGATATGTATGAAATCGTAAACGCCTTGGTGGAAACGGGATTTGACGGCTATGTGCGCCCCGATCACGGCAGAATGATCTGGGGAGAAACCGGCAAACCGGGCTACGGCTTATATGACCGGGCACTGGGCGCTGCCTATATCAACGGATTGTTTGAGGCCTGTGAGAAAGGATTGAAATAAATGCAAAATGTACTGAATACCGATTTAAGTGGCAAAGTTGCGGTGGTAACGGGCGCGGGCGGTGTGCTGTGCTCGGCGTTTTCCAAAACTCTGGCGAGAGCGGGGGCGAAGGTGGCACTTCTTGATCTGAACTTTGAAGCGGCGAAAGCATTTGCCGATGAAATCACATCAGAGGGCGGCACGGCAAAAGCGTATTCCTGCAATGTGTTGGACAGAAGTATTTGTGAAAGCGTTGCCGAAGAGGTAAAAAAAGATTTTGGTGATTGCGATATTCTGATCAACGGCGCGGGCGGCAACAACCCGAAAGCCACCACGGACAAAGAATATTTTGAAATCGGAGATCTCGACGCCGAAACCAAGAGTTTTTTCGACCTTGAAAGTGACGGGGTAGGGTTTGTATTCAATCTGAATTTTCTCGGCACTTTGATCCCCACGCAGGTTTTTGCCAAACAGATGGTCGGCAGGGAAGGCTGTAACATCTTGAATATTTCCAGCATGAACGCCTTTACACCGCTGACAAAAATTCCCGCCTATTCGGGCGCAAAGGCGGCAATTTCCAACTTTACACAGTGGCTTGCTGTGCATTTCAGTAAGGTAGGTATCAGGGTGAACGCGATCGCGCCGGGCTTTTTCTCCACCAAGCAGAATGCCAAACTGTTGTGGAACGAGGATGGCACGCCGACCGCAAGAACAGGCAAAATTTTAGCCGCCACGCCGATGGGCAGATTCGGCGAAGCGGCGGAACTCGAAGGCGGTCTACTTTTCCTGCTGAACAACGAAGCGGCAAGTTTTATTACAGGGGTTGTTTTACCGATCGACGGCGGATTTTCCGCCTATTCGGGGGTGTAGAATATGAAAATATATGCCTTTGCGGATGAAGCCGATGCAAAGATCGACGGTCAGATCGCGGCGATGAAACGCAACCGCCTTAACGGGCTTGAAATCCGAGGGGTGGACGGAGAAAATATTTCGGACATCACGCCCGAAAAGGCGAAAGAAGTGCGAAAAAAGTTGGAGGATAACGGGCTGACTGTTTGGTCGCTCGGCTCCCCGATCGGCAAAATCAAAATCGAGGATGATTTTGCGGCGCATCTGGAAAAACTGAAACATACGCTGGAAATCGGCAATCTTTTGGGCGCGGAAAATATTCGGCTTTTTTCTTTCTATTTGCCGGAAGGCAGCGATTTTGACGCCTATGCCGATGAAGTGCTGAACCGGGTGGGACAACTGGCGGAATGCACGGTCATGGCGGGCATTTCTCCCTGTCATGAAAATGAGAAAGGAATTTTCGGGGACAGTATCGAGCGGTGCTTAACCCTTTATGAATCGCTGCCGCTGTTGCAGGGGGTGTTTGACCCCGCGAATTTTGTGCAATGCGGGGTGGATGCCGCCGTTGCGTGGAAAATGTTGAAACCGTATATCAAATATCTGCATATCAAGGACGCTTTGCCGGACGGCGCGGTAGTCCCCGCCGGCAAAGGCGCGGGGCATCTTGCCGAAATTGTAAAAGAGTATGCTGCTTTTGGCGGTCAGGCTGTCACGATCGAGCCGCATTTAGCGGTGTTTGACGGTTTGAAAGAATTAGAGCAATCCGGCAATACCAGTGATGTAGGCGGGTATCGCTACCCCAATAATCAAACCGCGTTTGACGCCGCCTGCGAAGCCTTTCAAAAACTGTTTGAAGGAGAAGGGCAGCGTGAAAAATCACGCTGAAAATATAGGGCGCGCGCCACTCGCCAACAAAGTGGCAACCGTGGCACATGCGTTATCATCATCACCGTGTCTGTGATGATTCATAGCGTTTTGTGTCCAGAAAGGATATGGTGATGAATATGGAAAAAATCAAATTGGGTATCATCGGGATCGGCAATATGGGCTCCGGGCACGCCAACAATATCAAATCCGGGCATTGCCCCGCCGTGCAGTTGACCGCCATTGCGGATATTGATTCTGACCGTCTGCGATGGGCAAAGGAGCAAAACTATGCCGAGAATATCACCTATTTTGATGACGCGATCACGATGCTGGACAGCGGCCTGATTGATTCCTGCCTGATCGCCGTCCCGCATTATCAACATACGGTGTATGCGATCGAGTGTATGAAACGCGGGATCCATGTCATGGTGGAAAAACCGGCGGGCGTTTATACAAAACAGGTCAAAGAGATGAACGCCTGTGCCGCCGAACACCCCGAAGTGGTGTTCGGTATGATGTTCAACCAGCGTACCAACTGCGTTTACAGGAAACTGCGGGAACTGGTGCAATCGGGGAAATACGGCCGGATCAGGCGCACAAATTGGATCATTACCGATTGGTATCGCTCACAGATTTATTATGATTCGGGCAACTGGCGCGCTACTTGGAGCGGCGAAGGCGGCGGTGTGCTTTTAAACCAGTGCCCGCACCAGTTGGATCTGTGGCAGTGGATCTGCGGGATGCCCAAAATGGTGGAAGCGCACTTGCATTTCGGCAAATGGCACGATATCGAGGTGGAAGACGATGTGACCGCTTATGTGGAGTATGAAAACGGCGCGACCGGTGTGTTTATCACTTCTACAGGGGATGCACACGGTACAAACCGCTTGGAAATACAAATGGACAAGGCGAAATTTGTCGTTGAAAACAACAAACTGATGATGGAAGAATATGAAATGAGCGAGCCGGAGTTTTCCAAAACCAATCAAGTGCCTTTTGCTACCGTGAAAAGTGAAAAACGCGAAGTGGAAACAGACGGCGAAAATCCGCAGCATATCGGCGTTGTGAACGCCTGGGCGGACGCCATCCTGCACGGCGGCAAATTGGTGGCAAGAGGGGAGGAAGGCCTCAACGGGTTGACTCTTTCTAATGCAATGCACCTCTCCGCTTTTTTGAAGAAGCCCATCGAATTGCCGTTTGACGACGACCTGTATGTTGCCGAGTTAAAGAAACGCGTGAACACCTCGCGCAAAAAGAGCGGCAAAGCGGTGTTTGCCGATACCGCCGGCAGTTACGCGGGCAATTCATAAAGCGCCCGCCCCCGTTTGCCAAAATCGAAAGAAAAGAGTCCGCTTGTTGCTTTTTGATCTTATGTTTGTTATAATAATGTTAATTTCACCAATGCGGCAGGCCGTCGATATTGGTGAAAAAGCGTGGATTTTGGCGGTCGCATTCATTGGAAGGACTGCTTGACAGGCAAGAAGACAGATTTTTTGCTTTTGGGAGGAAACGGTATGAAGGTGACGGAGAAACTGCAATGGGGTGAAACCGATTCAAGGCAGCGCAGGGAACTGTACCCGGTCAGAATCGTTCGATGCTTTGGGGAAGTACGGAATCACGAAGCGTTATTATTACCGAAACCGAACCAGATCACGACCAAGGAATCGGAACTCACGGAACTGCGGAACAACGGTGGAGAAGAAGCGGCTGTTCTGCTCGATTTCGGCGCGGAGATCAACGGGGGCCTTCGCATTTTGGGGTATACGGTCGAGGGCGACCGGTATGCACAGATGCAGGTGACCTTCGGGGAATCGGTGATGGAGGCTTTAAGCGAGATAGATGAGAAAAACGCTACGAATGACCATACGCCGAGAGCGTTTTCCTTTCTTGTGCCGTCTTTCAGCGACCAGACGGTGGGTGAAACGGGGTTTCGCTTTGTATGTGTAAGGTTGAAAGGGAAATCGGTCAAGGTGAGTTTCAAAGCCCTTCACGCGGTATCGGTTTTCCGGGATATAGAATACAAGGGCAGTTTTTGCTGTAACGATGACCTGCTCAATCAAATATACGATACGGCCGCCTATACCTGCCACCTGAATATGCAGCGGTATGTTTGGGACGGCATCAAACGCGATCGCTTGGTGTGGGTGGGGGATATGCACCCCGAAATGCTGACGATCCGGACGGTCTTCGGGGTACAGCCCGTGATGACCGAAACCATCCGCTTTGCCCGCGAAACCACGCCGCTTCCCGATTTTATGAACGGCTTTCCCACCTATTCGATATGGTGGCTTCGCATTTTATGGGACTGGTATTATTACACCGGCGACCGGGATTTTCTGGAAGAAAACAAAGACTATGCGATCGGGTTGATCCGGCAACTTGCCGATGATGTCGGTTTGGATGGGAGCGACACCTTCGATTATGATTTTTTGGATTGGCCTACTTCGGGAACGCCGGCGGGCAAGCAGGGCGTGAAAGGGTTGCTGGCTTCGGGGTTGGAGGTTTTTTCGAAAATCGCAACCGAGTTAGGCGAGGTTGCGCTGGCACAGGAGTGCGAGAAAAAACTGGCGGCCATGCGGACAAGGCGGTATGATCCCCACGGGGCCAAGCAAACGGCGGCTTTTTTGATGCTGTCGGGTTTGGCGGAGGAAGAAAAATCCGCCGAAATGATTTTAGAAGGCGGCGCCCGAGGGATGTCCACCTTTATGAGTTATTATATTTTGACCGCCGCCGCAAAAAAATCCATGAGCGGGGCGCTTGCCATGCTTCGGGAATACTACGGCGGAATGCTGAAAATGGGCGCAACCTCCTTTTGGGAGGATTTTGATGTGGAATGGCTTGACAACGCGGCTCCGATCGATGAAATCGTTCCCGAAGGGAAGCAGGATCTTCACGGCGATCACGGCGCATACTGTTATCAGGGCTTCCGGCATAGCCTTTGCCATGGGTGGTCTTCTGCCCCGACGGCCTTTTTGGCGGAAAAGGTGTTGGGAATCGAGATTGCCGATGTCGGCTGTAAAAAAATCAGGATCCGGCCGGATTTGGGCGATCTTTTGTGGGCCAAAGGCACTTATCCCACTCCTTTTGGGGTGATCACCGTGTCCCACCGAAAACAGGCGGACGGCAGCATTCTCACGGAAGTTGACGCGCCGAAGGAAATTGAGATCCTGTAATGCGTTTCCGTTTTACGGAAAAAAGATAAACAAACGAACTGCCCGGCAATTTCTGCCGGGCAGTGAGAGTGTCGACAAAGTCGCCCCTCTCTTGGACGGGGATGCCGCTCGCTCGAAAATCAAAGATTTTCGGCCTGCACTCTATCCCC
>CACXFE010000102.1 GCA_902766855.1 Oscillospiraceae bacterium
GGCTTCAAATCTGTTGGAAGACGGATATTTGCTGTTAGGCAAAAAGGCGCGGCAAAACGATAACCCCGCGGATATGGGAACAAAGCCATATGTCAATGGCGCCATCTATATCAAACTGAATGTTTCGCTTGAAGAAAAAGCCAATACCTCTTATGCCGTCAAGATCGACTATTTCGGCGGCGGCATCGGGGTAGACAGCGGCTCTTATATCGATTTCCGATATAATAACACCGCGAACAACAACAATTCCAATATGAGGAAAACCTATGGCGTCACCTATAACAGTGGGGAAGATCAGTCGTTATATTATCTGGTATCCAACGCCAACTTTAACGAAACGATCAACGGCAGTTCCTGCGGCGCGGATTTCCGGCTGGAAACCTGGTGCGGCAACGGTGACACCACCGGCGCGCAGTTGAAGATCAAAAGGATTTCCGTAACGGCATATGATCCCACGGAAAACACCGATCATCCCGCTGCTTTTTTTGAGCGGGAAGAAGTGCCGTATCAAACGGTTTTTACCAATATCAACACCGGGAAGTATTACGGCTTGACCTATCCGGCCAACGCCCCGATGGTGAAGATTATCGACAAAGCAGGCGAGGCGCATTATGCGGTGCAGTCGGAAAGTTATTTCGGGCTGAAAATCACCGATGATGAGGTGAAAGCGGCGCAAAGCGTCACGCTGTCTATTACCTATTGGGATATTGGAACAACGGGTTTTTCCGTGGAATACAACGCGGAAGTTCCAAACCCTTTGCCGGATAATACTTCTGAGAATTTTTACCATTATTTCTCCACTTCTTCTTTTGAAATGAATGACAGCAAGGAATTGCTGACGATCGAGATCCCGCTGGAAAATACCGCTTTTGCGGGAAGTCAGTCGGGCGGGAACGATTTAAGGATCCGCACTTTATATATCCCGGATTTCTTCATTGAGGAGATCGCGATCAAGATCGGTACCAAAGATATTACCGCCAAAAGGCCGGAACCCTTCCCGGAAAGCACCGTGTTAAATGATTTCACAGCAAAAACGGTTGTCGGGTATCAGGCATGGTTTAAAACCTCGGAGAGCAAAACCGGCGGCTGGGATCATTGGAGCGCCGGCGCGGCGCCGAAAGCGGGATACGGCAACCAGACCTTTGATGTTTATCCCGATGTATCCGATTTCCCGGAGGAAATTTTGTACCCGACCGACTATGCTGATCTTTTAAGCGGCAAACCCGCCCTGCTTTATGACGGCACCAGTGAAGAAGCGATTGATACGCAGGTGCGTTGGATGCGGGATTACGGGATCGACGGTTTTGCGGTTTCCCGTTTTTTCACCGGCACCAGCGAAGCAGAAATCCAAACCCGCACAAAACTTGATTATATGAAAGAGGCCGCGGAAAGATACGGCAGGATCTTTTATATGGGATACGATCTTTCGGGGATCGGCGGATACGGCGAAGCCGGCATTAAACGGTTGGAAGCGGATTTTGTTCTCAATGTCGAGAAAAAATATGTTTATTCCCCAAATTATGCACAGGCGGGCGGCAAGCCGGTCGTCAGCCTTTGGGGATTTCAGGGCTCACAGTTCAATCGCTATCCGAATACACAAAACGCCCTTTCTTTGATCCAATGGTTCCAGGACAGAGGGTATTATGTGATCGGCGGCTGCCCGGATAACAACTGGGCAACGGACACTTCCGATTACAAAACGGTCTATGAGGCGATCGATATGATCAGCCCTTGGACGGTCGGGCGGTATAATAATAATAACGCGGTCAATTATTTAACAAAAAAATATACGCAGGATAAAGCCTGGATCGATGCGTTCAACGCGCAAAATCCTGCTCGCGTTAAATCCTATCTGCCCACGATCCATCCCGGCTTTTCTTGGGCAAACTGGGCCTCCGGCTCGCCGAACGCAGTACCTCGAAGCGCAGGAAAGTATCTGTGGGATCAAGCCAAAGTTACGGCGGAATACGGTTTCACTTCCTCCTTTATCGCCATGTTTGATGAACTGGATGAGGGAACCGCCGTTGTTAAAATGGCGGAGGATTCTTTCTCCATCCCGGCGGATCAATATTTTGTTACCGGCGCGGCGGACGGAAATTGGGTATCCTCGGATTTCTATTTGCGATTGACTGCCGCGGTGGGGGAACTTCTCCGCGGAGAGCGAACAGCGGCGGCGGAAGTGCCGATCGCCTATTCCGAAGGGCCTGTTTTTTGGCGGAACAGTTTTGAAAAACGCGCTTTTACCTATAAAAACAACAGCGGCTCGTTTGTCACCGGGCTTTTCCGTGTGGATGTCGGGGTGCCGAACGGCGCCGTGTTGGAAAACACTAATGTTACGGTATCGGCATCGGATGCAGTCGAAAGAGCGGCCGTTGCAAATACCGGCTCCTATTCCTTTGCTTTGAGCGGTAGCACAGTTCACCATGCGCCATCTTCGCTTTGCTACAAAATTGCCAATACCAAGATCACACTGCAGGAAAACACGGTACTTTCGTATTCTCTGTATGCGGAAAACATGCTCGGAGAGCAAGTCTATGTGGATCTGATCTTTGATAACGGTGAAAGACTTTGTAATTTACAAGGCGGCGTCAATACGCGCCAAGGGGTGGCAGGAGATCGGGTAACCGTTTCCATTCCTGTTTCCGGGGCGCTGGCAGGCAGAACCGTTACGGCGGTAGCGATTGCGTTTGAAGCGGAAACACAAGGCGATTTTTCGGCGTATATTGATGATATTTGTATCGCTCTTTCGTCACAAATCGCCGGCGATACCGATGGCGACAGCACGGTCAACGCACAGGATTTGGTTTGCCTGAAAAAAGCATTGATCGGTGCTGTAAGCAAAGGAAATACAGATGTGAATACAGACGGAAAAACCGATATATTAGACTTGGTCGCGCTGCGGAAAAAGTTGGCGTATACCGGAGATGAAGTTGCGTAAATACAGGAGGTCAGATCATGTTGAAACATCTTAAAAACTTATCAGTCGTTCTTCTTGCGATCGTGATGATAGCAGTGGGATTGCCCATGTCATCCTTGCTTTCCTTTGCAGAAGAAAACGAAACGAACGACCTGTTCCAGATCGTCAAGGAAGATCCTACCGCGCTTGATTGGGAAAGCGACGCGGTGGCGTACATTGATTTTTCTGAAACGATAATTTCTTCCATTACGGAGGATACCCCCGGTCACGGGCTTACGCTTCTTGCCAATGTCGGGGCGACCAGTTGGAAAGCCGCCAACCGTGTTTCGGAAGACGGATACCTTTTACTCGGTCTGGAAGCCAATACCGACGGGAACGATCCGGAAAA
>CACXFE010000103.1 GCA_902766855.1 Oscillospiraceae bacterium
GCTGGAAATCAGAAAACTCATAACTTGCGGCTTCCCGAAATCAAATACCGCCGTGCCCCATTCCTTATGCTCGCCCTTGCGCGGATCGGCGTATTCATAACAAGCCGTCCCGTCAAAACGGTAAAGGCCAAACTCATCTTTCGGGAAATGCGCCGGCACCCAATCAAGAATCACCCCGATGCCGTTTTGGTGCATAATATCTACGAATTGCTTGAAATCATCCGGCGTACCGTAACGCGAAGTGGGGGCAAAATACCCGGAAACCTGATACCCCCAGGAGCCTTCGAAGGGGTATTCGGTGATCGGCAAAAGTTCGATATGAGTATAGTGCATTTTTTTGACATAGCGCGCCAGGTTCTTGGCAAGCGTGCGGTAATCATAGGGGTTCCCGTCATCAAAGCGGCGCCACGAACCGGCGTGTACCTCGTAAATATTCACCGGGGAAGCATAAAGATCCTGTTGGGCTTTTGCCGCCCTCCATTCCTCATCCTGCCATACATAATGCGAAGTGTAAATTTTGGAAGCGTTAGCAGGCGCCGTTTCAAAATGGCGCGCATACGGATCGGATTTCAGCACCGTGCCGGCGTAGGAAGTGATGGCATACTTATAGACCGTAAACTCTTGAAGTCCCGTGATATTAGTTTCCCATATCCCGCCGCCTATCATGCGCATCGGGTGCGATTTTTCATTCCAACCGTTAAAATCTCCTACCACCGAAACCGCCTGCGCAGCCGGTGCCCAGACACGGAAGGTCACCGTATCGTCCACATGAAAAGAACCGAGAAAACGGTAAGCGTCTTCCGCGGTGCCGGATATAAAACGATCAATAAATTCTTTCATACGATCCCTCTTGCCGAATTGACATCACAAACTTTCTTTTGTTCTTCCTTATTATACCAGTATTATCCCGCATTTTCAAGCGATTTTTGTTAATTGTCCGAAATTCCAAGAGAAGTATCCCCTCTGTTTTTGTGCATGATAAACAGTTTTTGCCGTTTTGATCCTTATAAGGAACAAAAACACCTCTCCGCACGAAACGGAAAGGTGTTTGACTTTGTCGAAAAAGCGGCGGCGTTTGGGTGCCTGCTGCTGATCCGATGATTATTTTTTAAGAGCGATCGCCTTTTTGGCTTTTTCAGCGATATTCGCCGCACGAAGGCCGAATTCATCCAGCAATTTCGGCGCGGGGCCGGAATGACCGAACACATCATAAACGCCCAGTTTCAGCACCGGAACCGGAACTTCTTCGCAAACGCACTCGCTCACCGCGGCGCCAAGCCCGCCGATCACCGAATGTTCTTCCGCCGTTACAATAGCGCCGGTTTCTTTGGCGGCTTTCAGCACCGCTTCCCGATCCAGCGGTTTGATGGTATGCATATTGATGATGCGTGCGCTGATCCCTTCGGCTTTCAGCAACTCGCAGGCTTCCAATGCTTCGTTCACCATCAGGCCGGTGGCAATCACGGTCACATCCCCGCCCTCACGCAAGGTAACGGCTTTGCCCACTTCAAAGTGATAATCGTCGTCAAAGATCACCGGCACTGCCAGTCTGCCGAACCGCATATACACCGGGCCATCCAACTCCAAGGCCGCTTCCACGGCTTTTCTGGCTTCTACCTCATCCGCGGGGTTGATAATGGTCATTCCCGGGATGGTGCGCATCAACGCAATATCTTCACAGCACTGGTGAGTTGCGCCGTCTTCCCCCACGGAGATGCCCGCGTGCGTAGCGCCGATCACCACATTCAAGTGCGGATAGCCGACCGAATTGCGCACCTGCTCAAAAGCGCGCCCGGCGGCAAACATGGCAAAGGAACTGCAAACAACCTTTTTCCCGGTTGCCGCAATGCCCGCCGCAATGCCGATCATATTCTGCTCTGCAATACCGCAATCATAAAAGCGATCGGGATAGGCTTTTTTAAACATTCCGGTTTGTGTAGCCGCGGCGAGGTCCGCGTCCAGTACGATGAAATCGTCGCGCTTCGCCCCCAGTTCCACAAGCGCGTTTCCGAAGCCGACTCTGGTAGCAACTTTTTTGATTTCCGCCATTTTGCGTCCCTCCCCTTTATTGCAGTGCGGCCAATGCCGCGTTCAATTCCTGAATAGCCTGTTCGTACAATTCATCGTTCGGGGCGGCGCCGTGCCAATTCACCGCGTTTTCCATATAGGAAACGCCTTTGCCTTTCACCGTCTTTGCGATGATCGCCACCGGCTTATCCACGGTTTCCGCCTCTTGAAGTGCCGCTTCGATCGCATCAAAATCATTTCCGTCGATCGTGATGGTATGCCAGTTGAACGCCTCGAACTTCTTATCGATCGGATGAGCGGAGTTCACTTCTTCGATCGTTCCGTCAATTTGCAGATTGTTATTATCTACAAACGCCGTTAAATTGGAAAGCCCCTTGTTTCCTGCAAACATTGCGGCTTCCCAAACCTGTCCTTCTTCAATCTCCCCGTCGCCAAGCAAGGCATAAACCTTGAAATCGTTTCCGAAATGTTTGGCGGAAAGCGCCATCCCGACCGCCGCCGAGATTCCCTGCCCCAAAGAGCCGGTAGACATATCCACCCCGGGGATATGCTTTTTATCAGGGTGTCCCTGTAAAATACTGCCCGGTTGGCGCAATGTGTTCAAAAGGGCGGGATCAAAATACCCGCGTTCCGCCAACACGGCGTAAAGCGCCGGAGCAGCATGCCCTTTGGAAAGCACAAAACGGTCACGGTTTTCATCGCTCGGGTTGGCAGGGTCAATCCGCATTTTTCGGAAATACAGATAGGTGAGGATCTCCGCCGCGGAAAGCGAGCCGCCCGGATGCCCGGATTTTGCGCTATGCACCCCTTCAATGATCCCGATTCTTACTTTGCAGGCGATTTTTTCTAATTCTTTTTTAGTCGCTGCGTCCATTTCATCATTCCTTTCCGGATATTAAATACTCAATAAAATCGGCAACCGCACCCTGTTCGCACGCCCCGGTCACAAAACCGGCGCAGGCGCGCACTTCTTCCGGTGCCTCCGCCGTTGCCGCGCTTTCGGCGCCGCAGCGGATCAACTCCATATCGTTGTAATAGTCCCCGATGGTAAATAAATGATTCCGCTCGATCCCAAGCAGATCACAAAGCCGCAAAACCGCCGACGCTTTGGAAATCCCTTTTGGAAACTGTTCATAATAATAACGCTGGCGACCCGCGATCATGGCGGTGGTATCGCTGAAAGCCGCCGAGGAAAGCACCGCGTTGCCGATCGCCCATTTGGCTTTTTCCCGCTCTTCCGGACCGGCGAAAAGATATACCACTTTGTTCCAGTCAAGCCCGTCTGCTTCTTCAAACGAAAGCGTTTCCGCTTGCAGCCATTCATATTCCTGATGCGCGCGCGTTTCTTCCGTTTCCGCAATCGTGATCACGCGCGCCCCGGTATGAACCTCGATCCCTACTTCGATCCCGGTTTTCAACATCAGCGGGACGATTTCGTGCGCTTGCCGCGGAAGGATCTGTTGCTCTAACACGGTTTGATGATCATAATCATAGATCATACAGCCGTTTGCCATCACCGAGGGGGAAACATGACCGAGTTTTTGCAACACCGGCCCCACCGCGCCGACCGACCGTCCGGTCGCAAAGGAGAACAAGCCGCCCTCTTTTGTGAAAACACGGATCATCTCGATATTTCGTGCCGCAATCTCGTTGTTGTTCATTAAAGTTCCGTCAATATCGGCCGCCAGCAAGCAGCCCTCAAACAACCCCATTCAAACCGCACCTCTTTAAAAAATCATGAAAATAGGGCGGCAATGCGGAATCAAATTCCATTCTTTCGCCCGTTCGCGGGTGATCAAACCCGACCTTCTTCGCGTGCAGGCATTGCCCGCCCAAAGCCGTGATCACCTTGTGCGGCCCGTACACTTCATCCCCCGCAACGGGATGCCCGATATACGCCATATGCACCCGGATCTGATGCGTTCTCCCCGTTTCCAGCCGCAAGGCCACATGGGAAAAGCCGCTGTTTTCCGCCAGAACGCGATAATGCGTGATGGCTTCCCTTCCGTCCGGCACAACCGCCATTTGCTTCCGCTTGACCGGGTGGCGCCCGATCGGCGCGTTTACCGTACCTTCTTTTTCGCGGAAAACGCCGTATACCACCGCTTCATATTCCCGGGTAAAAGAATGCTCTTTGATTTGTTTGGCAAGGGATTGGTGCGCAAGATCGTTCTTGGCAACCATCAATAATCCGCTTGTATTTTTATCGATCCGATGCACGATCCCCGGGCGCAAAACGCCCCCGATTCCCGAAAGGCTCGCCCCGCAATGATACAAAAGCGCGTTCACCAGCGTGCCGCTTTCGTTTCCGGCGGCGGGATGTACCACCATCCCCTTCGGTTTATTGACTACCAACAGGTCGTCATCCTCATACACGATTTCAAGCGGGATATTTTCGGCGGTCACTTCATAACTCCGCGGCTCGGGGATCGTGACTGTCACCGTATCGCCCGCTTTGAGCCGACTGTTTTTTGCCGCCGGTTTACCGCCGATCAGCACATTTCCTTCCTCGATCAGCGCCGCCGCACGGGAGCGGGTGATCTCCGCCGTCAAAGCGGTATACACATCGATTCGCGTGCCATCTTCCCCGGCAAACACCACTTCAATCGTCCGCATGGGGTTCCTCGTTCTTTTTTACCGCGTCCAGCAAAAAATACAGGATCAACAATCCCGCGCCGACCACGATCGCACAATCCGCCACATTAAAAACCGGGAAGGAAGGAAAAAACTCAAAATGCAGAAAATCCACCACATTCCCGTCCCGCACAATCCGATCGATCATATTCCCGATGCCCCCCGCCAGCACCAAAACGATTGCCCAAAGAAGCAGGCGGCTTTTCGCGCCGAAACGGATCAACAACACGATGCACAAAACCATGATCGCAAAAGTGAGGATCAGCAAAAACGCCGTTTTTCCACTGAGCATTCCCCACGCGCCGCCACGATTGTGAATATAGGAAAACTCGATTAGTCCTTTTAAAAAGGGGGCGGATTCCCCCAACGCAAAGTGGGTGGAGATCCAGTATTTTGTGATTTGATCCGCCGCCAAAATCAGCGCGCCGCAAACGGCCGCCGGCAAAACGGAAAGCCCGCGAAGGCGCGGTTTCTCATTCAATCCCTGTTTCACACCGTCACCTGAAAGCCGGAAGCAGATTCTTCCGCGGCGGGAGTATCCTTGGGCGCTTCCGAATTCGAGCGCAATTCCTGCGGCGGTTCCGCCTTTTGAATAAACTGTTCGGGCGCGGGCGTTTTATTGTAGGCTTCCGATACCAGTTCCGCCATTTTTTTCGGATCCAGCGGTACGGTATCGGGCAATTCTTTCAACAATTCCAGATGTTCTTTATATTTGGCGGAAATGGAAGCCTTGAAAGCAGACATTTCCATTTTCAGGCGATCATACAACAGTTGCTGACGCGCAACGCTGTCCTCCGCGGCGGCCTTGATACTGTCCGCCTTGATCTGAGCGGTTTTCACCATATTGTCCAATTCTTTGGTTAAAGAACTCTTGCGCTCGTTCGCCTTGATTTCAAACGCGGTGCCGAGTTCTTTTTCCCGCGCGGTCATCACCTCAATATTGGTTTGCGCGTTTTGGAGGATCTCCTCGCTTTTCTTCTTGGCGTCCGCGATCATTTGATCGGCCAGTTTTTGCGCATTCAGCAATACCGTTTGAATCGAATCCTGCGAGGCTTTCAACGCTTCGTTTTCTTTGCGCAGGGCTTCGGCTTTCGCTTCGTATTCTGCAATGATTTTGGAAAACTCCGTATAATCCTCCTCGATTTTATCAAGGAAGATTTCCACTTCTTCTTTTTTGTACCCGCCCATGGCGGAAGCAAATTTTACATCCCGAATATCCGCTGTGCTTAACATGGCATAGCCCCCTTATACATATTTTTGATATTGCATGATCAATCGGTTCTTTTTGGTGCGCCCTTCAAAAGAGGTCACCGCAAATCGCCCTTTCCCCCGCACCGAAAGAATATCCCCCGGCGCGACCGTTTTCGTCGCTTTATCCTGCGGGAAGGAGTTGAGGGTGACAAGCCCCGCTTCAATCGCTTCCTTGGCGGCCCCGCGTGAAAAACCGCAAAGCGCCGCAATGACACAGTCCAGCCGGTCGGAAGAAACGGTTTCCACCGCCGAAACCAGCCTGTCCCCTTCCGGCAAAGGCGAAGGAGCGCCTTCCGATACGGAAACCCCCACTCCGCCGATTTTGGTGACCTGCTCGGTCACATAACGGGCAACTTCTTCCGTGATAAATACCACGGCTTTCCCTGTACCGACCAGAATATCCCCCACCGTTTCACGGCGAAGGCCCAACGCCATCAGCGTACCTAAAACATCGCGGTGGCGAAGGGTGTATTCCTCTTTGTAGGAAAAGGTGACCGCTTGGATCGGAAAAAGGTCTTCCTCGCACCAATCGGGGAAACAGCCTAACATCACCCGGCGGGCGTTTTCATATCCGCCGAAAAATGCCGTGCGGCAATCCGCGGCCTTTAACATCGCCGCCGCCAATGCCGCCTCTTCTTCCGATAAAAAGCCGAGATATTTCGGGCGGGCAGAACGAACACAGCCCGCCACGGCGTCACGCACCCTGGCAGGCAAAAGCCCGGTTTCCATTAGAAATACATCTTCCCGTCGTCCAGTTCTTCCAGCATCAGTTCGCCCATCACATCCACATCGGTCGGGACAATGATGAAGGTGCTGTTCGCCACTTTCCGGATATTCCCGTTATTGGCATAGGCCACGCCGCTCAAAAAGTCGATGATCCTGCGGGAAACATCCCGATTGGCGGCTTCCAGGTTCAAAACAACGGTTTTTTTGCTGTTCAGATGATCAGCGATAGAGGTCACATCCTCAAACCGATCCGGCTTTACCAGCACCACCTGCATTTGGGTTTGACCGAAGGAAACGGTTTTATTCTTTCCTCCGCCGATCACGCGCGGTGCGCTCTCGCGGCGGGCAGGCTGTTCATAAGCCGCTTTTTTCTTCGGCTCTTCCGCCGTTTTTTCCTCGACATCCTCTATCTCATCGTCAAATTCGTCGTCATCGGGAATAGTCATGATATTTTTGATCCAACTGAAATGTCCCATACTGATTCTCCTTTAATATGTTTTTATTGATACAGACGCTTGCCGAAAAGAGAGGTGCCAACCCGAACAAGAGTTGCCCCTTCTTCGATCGCGATTTCAAAATCGCCCGACATTCCCATCGACAATACGCTTATATTACCATTATCTATATTTTTGCCCCTCATGTCAATAAACAGTTGATACATTTTTCGAAAATATTTTCTTGCATCCTCCGGCGTGGGGGTGATCGGCGGGATCGCCATCAACCCGCACACCCGCAAATGGGGCAGTTTTTTCACGGTTTCAAAGGCTTCAAAAAGAGCATCGGGCGCAAAGCCGGACTTGGATTCCTCCCCGCCGATGTTCACTTCCAACAGAATATCCATTGTCCGTTCCCGCCTGGCGGCCTGTTTTTCGATCTCCTCAGCCAGTTTCAGGGAGCCTACCGATTCGATCATCTCCACCTTATCGATCACATCTTTCACCTTGTTGGTTTGCAAATGCCCGATAAAATGCTGTTTGACGGGCACTAAATGATCCGCTTTCGCCAGCAGTTCCTGCACACGGTTTTCCCCGATCAGCGTAATGCCTTTCCCGATCGCGTAATTGATCGTTTCGGGATCCACCGTTTTGGTGGCGGCAAGCAGCGTCACCTCTCCGCGGTCGCGTCCGCTTTTTTTCAGCGCCGCTTCCAATCGCGCCGACACCCGCTCATAATTCCGGTCAAACTCCTCAGCCGATAACCTTTCCGTCATACAGTTTCTTTCCTTTCACCACAACCTCATCATACAAGCGCAGTGCCCGCTCCGTGGTTGTTTGTTGTTCGCAGATCATATAACTGTCATTGGAGTACAGGATATTCACAGGGACAAATTTCACCTGCATCCCGCTTCGCACATAAACCCCTTTGACCGAATCCACAACGCGAAGCGCGCTTTTGGCGACCCGCAACCCGCTGTATTCCTTGCGCACCACCGTCATCGGGCCCGAGCGCATGGCGGCCAATTCGCCGCTCATCTCATCACAGGAAAACAGAACTACCGCCTGTTCGTTGTTTTCGGACGCATTGATTTTTTTCACTTTCACCGATAGTTTCGGATAAGATTTTACGGCGGTATAAAGCGTCAGTTCGTCGCCTTCTTTATAGTTCAGCGATTCATTGATCGAAATCTGCGCCGCAATAAACCATTCATAATCGGATACGATTTTTCCAACCGTTCCCTCCGCCGGTTGATCGGGTTTGGCGGCTCGCAAAAACTCGGGAGTGATTTTTTCAGGTTCATGGCAGCGAAGCACCGTTTCATAGCCATCCACTTTGGAAACAAAATAGCCGGATTCCGCCGCCGTGATATGCCCTTTTGCCGCGGGCAAAGCCGTGGCAAGCGTTGCACGCTCATTCTTCAAGGCAACCAACTGTTCGGCAAAACTGGCGGTATTTCCAAGCGCCGCCTGCCGCTTGTTAAGCGCCAGAAGCAGCGCCTCGGCATACAGGCTTTGGTTGACATAATCCCCGGTTGAGCCGCTTAAAATCAATTTTCCGACCGCTTCGTTCACCTTCGCGCCGATCATATCAAGATCCGCCGCTTCCAGATCATTATAATGAGTAAGGCTTTCCAACTCCGTGATTTTTTTATCCAATTCATTGATGCGGCTCAATGTAATAGAGGCGGCTTGCGTTTCGTAAACATTGGCAATCACGCCGTTTTTGGCAACATGGTTGCCGTCACTCACCACAAAATGCAAAACCCCGCTGTTTTGCAAGGTGATCGGCGTTTCATTCCGAAGCACAATGCCGGTGATGTTAGAACCGTCCGTTACGGTGGCAAACACCGCCGTTTCGGTTTTGATCGGTTTATAAAAAACGGAAACGCCTTGATGCAAAATGAAGATTGCCCCAAGCAACAACAAGACTCCTTTCAGCACAGTGGTGCCTTTCATGGCGTTTCCTCCTTCTTTAAAAATTCCTTTATCCATTCCGCCGCCTGTAAAAACGGATCGCCCTCATCGGCGTACAGCCAGCGCATCCGCTCTTCGCGCCTGAACCAAGTCAACTGCCGTTTGGCGTAACGGCGGGTTTGTTGTTTCAGATGGTCGGCGGCCTCGGCGAGAGAACATTCTCCCCGCAAATACGGCGCCAATTCCTTATGCCCGATCGCCTGCACCGCCCCGCCGTTTTGAAGTGCCGACGCCGCTTTTGCTTCTTCTGCCAAACCGTTTGCCAGCATTTGATCCACACGCGCGTCAATGCGGGCGTACAATGCCGCGCGATCGCGGTAAGTAAGCCCGATCAGCAACGGCTCAATCAGGCGGTTTCCCTGTTTCGAAAGCATATTCTGCTCCGTCAGGGTGTGCCCGGTAAGGGTATATATTTCGAAAGCGCGAATGATGCGACGGCGGTCGTTCGGATGAAGGCGCGCGGCAGTTTCGGGATCAAATCCGGCCAGTTCTTGCAGCATCTGTTCCGCCCCGAGACGCTCCATGCGTTCTTCCAGTTCCCGGCGCAAGCCGCGGTCTGTTTTTTCTTCCGTGAACACGATTCCATCCGCCAGGGCGCTGATATAAAGCCCGGTTCCGCCCACCACGATCGGCAAATGCCCCCGCGCGCTGATTTCCCCGATCACGCGATTGGCCGCCGCCGTGTACTCCGCCACAGAGTATTCCGCCGTCGGCTCCAAAAACTCGAGCAGATGATGCGGCACCCCTTGTTTTTCCGCCTCGTCCGGCGCGGCGGAAGCAATATGGATGCCCCGGTAAATCTGCATGGAATCCGCCGAAACGATTTCCCCGCCGAATGCCAAAGCCAAGCGCACGGCAAGTCCGGTTTTGCCCGAAGCGGTGGGGCCGGCGATGAAAACCGTTTTCACCGCACTCATTGGATCCTACCGAACTGCTTTTCCAGTTCCCTCTTTTTAATTTCAAAGGCAACCGGCCTGCCATGCGGGCAATACATCACATCCCGGGAGGTCAGCACCTGCTCCGCCAATCGCAGCATTTCGGCCGGCGGAGTTTTATTGCCTGCTTTGATGGCGGCTTTGCAGGCAACCGTATGAAAAAGATTTTCCAAAACTTCCACCTCGGCGGTGTCGGTTTTCATCAGATTTTCTGCCAGTTCTTCCATCAGGGAAGGCACATCTTCTTTGGTGAGGGTGGCGGGCACCGTGCGGACAAGAACGGTGGAATTGCCGAAATCCTCCACCTCAAAACCTGCCGCTTTCAGGGTATCCAACCCTTCTGTCACCGCGGTGTATGACTCTCCCGAAAGGGTAACCGTCACCGGGCTTAACAGTACTTGTGCCTGCGCCTGCTTCGTTTGCTTGAAACGATTGAACAAAATCCGCTCATGCGCGGCGTGTTTATCAATCATATACACGCTGTCGCCCGTCTGCACGATGATATAGGTGGAAAACGCTTCGCCTATCAACCGGATCTCGGGGCTTTCCTCTTCTTCCTTTTCCACCACTGTTTCGATCGGTTTTTCCTGCTCGATCCGGGTGGAAGAAAAGGTGGTTTCGGGCGTTTGCGCTGATACCGGCGTTGCGCTTTGATCCGGGGTTTCCTGCGTGCGTTCTTCTGAAACGGGCGCTTGCTTCACCGCAAAAGGCAACGGGCTGTGCAGGGTATACTCGCTTCCCGCCCGGTCACCAGCCCTTGCCTGCCGCGGCGCCAGATAAATCTGTTCCGCCGGGGTGGAAGCATCCAGTTTTTGTTGCCGGTATTGCTCGGTTTTCAGGCGCTCATAGGGGTTGAACGCCGGGGTTTTCAATTTGATTTCGGGGCGGGTATCCCCCGATGTCAGGGCGTTTTTCACGGCGAAATACACCGCGTCAAACACACGCCGTTCATCGGAAAAACGCACCTCCGTTTTCGCAGGATGCACATTCACATCCACCGTATCGTACGGCAAGGTGATATACAGCACAAAACCGGGGAATTTCCCGATCATCGCGCTGTTTTTATAGGCTTGCTCCACCGCCGCGCTCACCGTGCCGGAACGCACCAGGCGGCCGTTCAGAAAAATAAATTGATGATTTCTGGTCGGGCGGCAGGAAATCGGCTTGCAGGTAAGCCCCTTCACTTGAATACGATCGGTCACGCCGTTCACCGGGATCAGAGTTCCCGCAAATTCGCGCCCTAAAACGCTGTATACCGTTCCTTCCGGTTTGTTGACGCCCGCGGTTGTCATGGTTTGCTTCCCGTCCCGAATCATTTGAAAAGAAATTTCCGGGTGGGACAACGCGATCCGATCTACCACCGCACCGGCGGCATTCGCCTCGGATACATCTTTTTTCAAAAATTTCATGCGGGCGGGGGTATTATAAAACAAATCTCTGATGATGATAGTAGTTCCGTCCGGGCAGCCCGCCTCTTCCGACAAGCGTTCCTCGCCGCCCTCGATCACATAATGGGTGCCGTTTTCTTCCGCCGGGGTTTTGGTGAACAGTTCCACTTTGGCAACCGATGA
>CACXFE010000104.1 GCA_902766855.1 Oscillospiraceae bacterium
GGGATAGAGTGCAGGCCGAAAATCTTTGATTTTCGAGCGAGCGGCATCCCCGTCCAAGAGAGGGGCGACTTTGTCGACACTCTCAAATGCGCCGGAAACGGCGCATTTTTTCGTTTGTCGAAATCAAGGTTTTTCAAGAGTCTAATTTTCCCCTGACACCGCCCGAAAGGCTTCCTCCAAATGGTTTTTGATCTCACGGTAGCCATCCGACGGGGATGCCTCATACAATTTTTTGCGGCCGTAAAACAGCGTCGGCACATAATAATAATCGTACTGTGCGGCTATCTCCGGGCATCGGCTTTCCTCGATCCATTCCAACTCAATCCCGGCAAGTTCCGGCATTTCGCCCCGCAATTCCTCGATTGCCTTTTTCGCATGGCGGCAATACGGGCATTGCTCTAAATAAAACACTTGTACCTTTTCCATGGATCACATCCCCTTTCGCTCTTATTGTACCACCGTTTTTTCAGAAAATAAAGAATTTTTTCACAAGAAGGTTGAACTTGGAAATCAGATGTGCTAAAATACTATCAACTGAACAAATAAAGCGTTTTTTCTGCGAAAATCGTCTGTTCCTGCGGTGACAGGCGAGAAAAGCGAAAAGCGCTTGAAGGGGGATTTTTTCATGAAAACAGTTGTTTCCGTGATCGGAAAAGATACGGTTGGGATCATCTCACAAGTCAGTGCGGTTTGCGCCGAATGCAACGCCAATATCCTGGATATTACCCAGTCGGTTTTGCAGGATATGTTTGTGATGGTCATGTTGACCGAGATTGAGAATTTGAATTGCTCTTTTGCGGCTTTTTCCGATAAAATGAAGCGCCTTGGTGAAGAGCGGGCACTGGATATCCGCGTCATGCATGAGGATATTTTCAATTCCATGCACAGGATTTAACGGGGGCGCGCTATGATCAATCTGCATGATATTATGGAGACCATTAACATGATCTCCGAAGAGAATCTTGATATTCGCACCATCACCATGGGGATTTCACTGCTGGACTGCGCCGATCAGGACGCCGCCCGGGCTTGCGAAAAAATCTATGATAAAATCACCCGTCTTGCCGGGAACCTGGTTAAAACCGGGGAGGAAATCGCGCGGGAATACGGTATTCCGATCATCAACAAGCGCATTTCCGTAACGCCCATCGCGCTTTTGTGCGCCTCGGGCGGTGACCCGGTGCTTTATGCCAAAACCTTGCAGCGCGCGGCGGATGCAACCGGCGTAAACTTCATCGGCGGATATTCCGCGCTGGTACATAAAGGGTTTTCCGCCGGGGATGTGGCGCTGATCCGTTCTATCCCCGAAGCCTTATCCGTTACCGAAAATATTTGTTCATCGGTCAATGTGGGGTCCACCAAATCCGGCATCAATATGGATGCCGTGAAACTGATGGGAAAAATCGTGCGGGAAACCGCGATCGCCACGGCCGACCGGGATTGCATCGGCTGCGCGAAACTGGTGGTATTCTGCAACGCGGTGGAAGATAACCCCTTTATGGCAGGCGCTTTTCACGGCATCGGTGAGCCGGACAGCGTGATCCATGTAGGCGTTTCCGGCCCGGGCGTAGTGCAGGCGGCACTGAAAAAGTGCCCGGACGGCGATCTCGGCACATTGGCGGAGATCATCAAACGCACCGCCTTTAAAATCACCCGGATGGGGCAATTAGTGGGAACGGAGGCTTCCCGCCGGTTGGGAGTTCCTTTCGGCATTGTGGATCTTTCCCTCGCCCCCACCCCCGCGGTGGGCGATTCCGTGGCGCATATTTTAGAAGAAATGGGCTTGGAAACATGCGGCATCCACGGCACAACGGCGGCGCTTGCTTTATTGAATGACGCCGTGAAAAAAGGCGGTGTGATGGCGTCTTCCTCGGTTGGCGGGCTTTCGGGTGCTTTTATCCCTGTAAGCGAAGATGCCGGCATGATCCACGCCGCCCGCTCCGGGGAACTTTGCCTTGAAAAGTTAGAGGCGATGACGGCCGTTTGTTCAGTCGGGCTTGACATGATCGCCATTCCCGGGGAAACACCGGCAGAGCATATCGCCGCGATCATTGCGGATGAAGCCGCGATCGGCATGGTCAATTCCAAAACCACCGCGGTACGCGTGATCCCCGCGATCGGCAAAAAAGCCGGAGAAGAATTGGAATTCGGCGGACTTTTAGGCTCCGCCCCCATCATGCCGGTGCATCTCGGGAAAAGCCCCAAGCGTTTCATCGACCGTGCAGGGCGTATTCCCGCCCCTTTGCAGAGTTTAAAAAACTAAACGGTGGCGCCTGTGATTTTCGAGAAAAAGAAGCCCTATCTCGCCGGCCTTACCGATGGGATCCCGATCGCGCTTGGATATTTCGCGGTTGCGTTCACCTTGGGGATCGCCGCCAAAAACGCGGGAATGACCGCCTTTCAAGCCGGGCTTGCGGCTTTTCTGACCAATGCCTCGGCAGGCGGATACGCGGGGTTTACGCTGATCGCCGCCCATGCCGCCTATGCGGAACTTGCCGTGACGGAATTGATCGTCAATGCGCGATACTTGCTGATGTCCTGCTCGCTCAGCCAAAAATGCTCCCCCGATA
>CACXFE010000105.1 GCA_902766855.1 Oscillospiraceae bacterium
TATGATTTTGATTTGATGATGCGGGGCGGGCATATTCGCGGTTTCGCGGTGGACAAGCCGGGCGAAGCGGCGATCACAGCCGCTTTGGCGAATTTGCATGAGCAATGCGGGGGCTTGCTTTTCGCGGTGGGGGACGGGAACCACTCTCTTGCCACGGCGAAAGAATGCTATTCTCTTCACCCGACCGACCGGTCGCGTTACGCCTTGGTGGAAGTGGTAAATGTGCATGATTCTTCTTTGCATTTCGAACCGATCTACCGTGTTTTGTTCGGAGTGGATCCGGACGATGTGATCCGCTCGTTTTCAGAAGCGCGGGGCGGGGAAGCCGACGGGGCGGAAGCGCAAACCTTTACCTGCGTTGCCGGCACTCAAGAGCGAAAGATCGCGGTAACCCCTTCGCACCCGCTCAGCATCGGCACTTTGCAGGCGTTTTTGGATGAGTATCTGGCGGCGCATCCGTCTGCGACCTTGGATTATATCCATGGCGAAAATGCTTTGCGGGAATTGGCAAAAGGGGAAAACACCCTCGGCTTTTTGTTTAGCGGAATGGAAAAAAGCGAACTGTTTGAGGCAGTAAGGCAAGGGGGATCATTGCCCCGTAAAACCTTCTCGATGGGAACGGCGGACGACAAGCGTTTCTATATGGAATGCAGAAAACTGTAAAAGGCGGAAAATCAATGAGTGATCTTTTAAAACCCGAAGATTATATGGAGCCGCGGTGCCTGTTGTGCGAAGAGCCTTTCGGTGTAAAAACTGAGGTCAAAGCGGTTCCTCAACAACGCATCATTGAAAAAATGGATGAATATATGAGCCGGCGGGATTATGCCGGAGCGGAGCGGCACCTGCTTTATTGGCTGGAAGAAGCAAAGTTAGGGCATGATCAGCGCGGGGAGTTGCTCTTGCGCAACGAATTGGTAGGGCATTATCGCAAAGTGGGCGACCGGGAGAAAGCGATCGCCAATGCCAAAGAAGCGATCAACCTGTTAGAGCAACTGGACTTTGAAGGCACCATCAGTTCCGGCACGACCTATACCAATGTGGCCACGGCGTATCACGCCTTTGGAGAAAGTGAACAGGCGCTGCACTTTTTCGAAAAAGCGCGCGCGGTGTATGAAAACACCCCGAGTACCAAACCGCAACTGCTGGGCGGGCTTTACAACAATATGGCGCTTGCCCTTGTGCAACTGCGCCGTTTTGAAGAAGCGCACCGCTTGTATGACCGGGCCATGGCGCAAATGGAGAAGGTGCCGGGCGGTGTGCTGGAACAGGCGATCACCTGCCTGAATATCGCCAACGCGGTGGAGGATGAAAAGGGCTTGGAAGCGGGAGAACAGGAAATCTTTTCTTTGCTTGACCGGGCAGAGGCGTTGTTAAACGATGCGTCCGCCCCGCGGGACGGATATTATGCGTTTGTATGCGAAAAATGCGCCCCCACTTTTTCATACTACGGGTATTTTTCCGTCGCGGCGGATTTACAGAAAAGGGCGGAGGATTTGTATGAACGGGCTTGAACTTTCCAAAGCGTTTTATGAAACGGTCGGAAAGCCGATGCTGCAAGAGCGGTTTCCCGATTTATTGCCGCTTTTGGCGGTGGGATTGTTCGGAAGCGGTTCGGAATGTTTCGGGTTTGATGACGAGGTTTCCCGCGATCATGATTTTGAGCCGAGATTTTGCCTGTTCTTGCCGGGAGAGGAAATCGTGGATCGCCGTACCGCTTTTTTATTGGAACGGGCTTATGCAAAACTTCCGAAAGAATTTATGGGCTTTACACGCTTCCTTGTAAACCCGGTGGGCGGCCCGCGGCACGGGGTACTGCGCACGGGGGAATTTTTCACCGAAAAAGTCGGCACACCGGACGGGTGCCTCACACTGGGACAATGGTTCACCGTGCCGGAGCAGGCGCTGGCCGAAGCGACCAACGGGCAACTTTTTTTTGACGGATACGGCGAAGTGACCCGCATCCGGGAAAATCTGCGTTTCTTCCCCGAAGAAGTCCGCCTGAAAAAATTGGCGGGCAGGGTATTGCTGATGGCACAGGCAGGGCAGTATAATTATTTGCGCTGTATCCGCCACGGGGAAGCGGCGGCGGCACAGTTAGCGGTGTTTGAATTTGCAAAGAATGCGATGGCGGCGGTTTTTTTGCTGAATCGGCGGTATCAGCCTTATTATAAATGGAGTTTTCGCGCGATGCGTGCGTTGCCGAAACTGGCGCTCCATGCGGAACTGCTGGAATACTTATTGACGACCGATAACGAGCCGGGTATGGCGGAAGAAAAGGCCGCCACGATCGAAAGCATCGCGGCCGATGTAATCGATGAGTTGATCGAACAGGGGCTGACCAAAGCCACCTGCGGTGACCTTGAAAAACACGCGTATTCCGTCAACGACGGCATCAAAGACGCCCCATTGCGCAATCAGCACATTTTAGCGGCGGTTTGAAAGGAGAAAGCATGAAAATACACGGATTGCAAAAAATGACCTTGCTGGATTTTCCGGGCAAGGTGGCGTGTACGGTTTTTTTAGGGGGATGCGATTTTCGTTGCCCGTTTTGCCATAATTATGAATTGATTGACGGATCTGCTCCTCCGATCATGGAAGCGGAGGAGTTGCTGGCTTTTCTTGAAAAAAGAACGGCTTTGCTTGACGGCGTGGCCATCACAGGGGGAGAGCCTTGCCTTCATCTCGATCTGCCCGATTTGCTTCGCAAAATCCGTGCGCTCGGGTTTCAAACCAAACTGGATACCAACGGGTATCACCCGGATATGCTGCGCCGGATCCTCGAGGACGGATTGGCGGATTATGTTGCAATGGATATTAAAAACAGTCCCGCAAAATATGCGCAAACCTGCGGCCTGCAAGAAATCCGAATGGAGCCGGTTTTCGAGAGCATCGCTTTGTTGAAAGAGGGAAAAGTAGATTATGAATTTCGCACCACGGTGGTGAAAGAACTGCATGAAGCGGCGGATTTTGAGGAGATCGGCGAAATGATCCGCGGGGCAAAGCGGTATTTTCTGCAATGCTTTACCGATCGGGATTCGGTTCCCTTCGGGAATTTGAGCGCGCCCACGGCGCAGGACATGGAAACCTATGCCGCGATTGCCCGCAAAGCCGTTCCGCAAACGGCTTTGCGCGGGGTAGAATAAATCAATATATGGAAGAAAATAATTTTTTTTGAAAAAATAACCACAATATATTGACAAACGAATCTTTCCGTGATACAATGAATCATACGAGGCCGGCCACACACTCGGGCCGGCATTTTTATCACAGTATACAGGAGAGTTCATTATGTATCAGGTAGTAAAAAGAGACGGAAAGGTCGTAGATTTTGATATCAGCAAAATCAGCATTGCGATCACCAAGGCGTTTGAGGCGCTTGGCAAACAGCATCATCCCAGTGTGATTGATCTGATCGCACTGCATGTCACCTCTGATTTTGAAAGTAAAATCGAGGATGGCCAGATCACGGTGGAAGACATTCAGGACAGCGTAGAAAAGGTGTTGTCCGAATCGGGCTATGCGGATGTGGCGAAAGCCTACATTTTGTATCGCAGACAGCGCGAAAAAGTGCGCAATATCAATTCCACTTTGCTGAATTACAAGGATTTGGTGGATAATTATTTAAAAATTAACGATTGGCGCGTGAAGGAAAACTCCACGGTCACTTATTCGGTGGGCGGGTTGATCCTGTCCAATTCCGGCGCGATCACCGCCAATTACTGGTTGAGCGAAGTGTATGACGATGAGATTGCGGAAGCACACCGCTCCGCCGCCATCCATTTGCATGATCTTTCTATGCTGACCGGGTATTGCGCCGGTTGGAGTTTAAAACAACTGATTCAGGAAGGCTTGGGCGGGGTCCCCGGCAAGATCACCTCTTCTCCGGCAAACCACCTTTCCACCCTGTGCAATCAGATGGTGAACTTCCTCGGCATCATGCAAAACGAATGGGCGGGCGCGCAGGCGTTCTCATCGTTTGATACCTATCTTGCGCCCTTTGTGAAAGTGGACAACCTGACGCAGAAGCAGGTCAAGCAGTGCATCCAGTCCTTTGTATACGGCGTGAACACGCCCAGCCGCTGGGGCACGCAGGCGCCTTTCTCCAATATTACGCTGGATTGGGTTGTGCCGAATGATCTGAAAAATCTTCCCGCGATCATCGGCGGCAAGGAAATGGATTTCACTTACGGTGATTGCCAGAAGGAAATGGACATGGTCAATAAGGCGTTCATCGAAATCATGATCGAAGGCGATGCGAACGGCCGCGGTTTCCAATACCCGATCCCGACCTATTCGATCACCCGTGACTTTGATTGGAGCGAAACCGAGAATAACAAACTCCTTTTTGAAA
>CACXFE010000106.1 GCA_902766855.1 Oscillospiraceae bacterium
AAACCGAAATTGCTGGAATGGAAAGCGGAATATGCAAAAAAAGTCGCGGAGTATAAGCGCCTCGCAAATGAATGGAGTTTTGTGCATTTGCGTATTTTTAAGGCGTTTCCGAAATTGAAGAGTGGCCGGTATAAAACCATTTTTGAGCGATTGGCTTCGATCAAAACCTTGCGGCAGGGGGAAAAACATGAATCAGACCAACTGTGATACCTGCGCGTATTATGTGTATGACGAGGAAAGCGACTGCATGATCTGCGAAGCAAATTTGGATGAAGACGACATGGCGCGTTTTTTGACCGGCAGAACACAAGGCTGCCCGTATTACAATGCGTATGATGAATACTCGATCGTAAGAAAACAGAATTAGGAGCGGCATATGTTTTATGTTTATTTGGTGCTGGCGGCGGCGCTGGTACCGTTGACGGATCTCTTTTTCGATGTGTTGCGGCAACCCTATTCCTGGTGGCTGGTGCCGCTTTTGTTTCTCGGCTATTTTGTGGTGTTTCTTTTACTTCATGCCGGGGTATTCGCCCTCTCGGTTGCGCTGGTGAATGTAAACAAACCGGCCGACCGGTTTGACCGGTATTATCGGTTTTTGGTCAGGCATACCGTGCCGTTGATTTTAAAAGTGGTGCGGGTGAAAGTGAACCTTGTGGGCGCGGAAAAGATTTCGCCGGATCGGAAGATGTTTTTTGTTTGCAATCATCAGCATGATTTTGATCCGGTGATTTTGCTTGCGGCATTTCCCGATAATGAAATCGGGTTTATCGGGAAAAAAGAGATTTACCGGGAACTTCCCTTTGTGGCCAAAGCCATGCACAAACTGCATTGCCTGCCGATCGACCGGGAAAACGACCGGGAGGCCGCCAAAACGATCATCGAAGCCTCGCATTTGTTGAAGGATCGCAAAATTTCGGTAGCATTGTTTCCGGAAGGATATACCAATAAACCCTGTTGGCCGCTTCTGCCGTTCCGTAACGGTGCGTTTAAAATCGCCTATCGGGGTGACGCCCCGATCGCAGTCTGTGTGATCAACAATACCCGCTCGATCCCGAAAAGAATGTTTCTGCGTAAAACCGTGGTAGATCTGCAAGTGATCGAGGTGATCGAACCCGAGGAGTTCAAGCCGCTGCACACGGTGGAGTTGGGCGATCGTATTCACGCCCGAATGGAGGAAACCCTGAAAGGGTTGCGAAAGATACAAGAGGGATAAAAAACAGGGCTTTCGCGGACGGATTGATCGTCCACGGAAGCCCTGTTTTATGTGAAAATGATCGGCCGGTTTTACGGCGTTATTGAATTTTCATCTGGTTGATCAGTGCTTGCAGGCCGGTATGATATTGCTCTTGAGAAATGGCTTTTCGCTCCAAAAACAAGTCAAGTGTTTGTTTTTGGCGGTCAAACAGTTCCTTGCGCTTTTGGGCGGCGCTTTTCTCTTCATCTTCAAGCCTTTTTTCCTGTGAGTTCATGTTCAACCTTCCTCCGCTTCTTTAACCCATGCTTTTAATGCTTCCGCATCGGCGTCGGCAGGGAAGACCTTGGCGGCTGTGATGCGGGCGGTATCGCTTAAAAACGGTTTCAGTTTTTCCGCGGTTTTGCCCATATTGCTTCCGCCGGATGTGGCGAACAGAGCAATTTTTTTGCCTGAAAAATCATATTGTTTCAAAAAACTTTCGATGATGTTGGGCGCGCCGTAGTACCAGATCGGGAATCCGATCAAAACCAAATCAAACGCATCAAACTGTTCGATTTTGCCTTCGATCGCGACCTCTTTTTTTCCGAACTTTTCTTTGTTGCACCGGGAGAAGGGATTTTTCCAGTTAAGATCCTGCTCGGTGTAGGGAACCGCGGGTCTGATTTCAAACAGATCGGCGCCGATCGCCCCGGCTAACCGTTCGGCCAAAGCCGCGGTGGTATGGCTGGCGGAAAAGTATGCTGTAAGCGTTTTCATAAGAGTATCCCCTTTGCGTGTTTCTGATAGTATGATAATGTCTGCACCTGCCAAAATCAACGATTTTGGCAGAAAAGCGTTCAAAAACGCTTTTTCATAAATGCCGAAGGCGTGTTGGTATTTGTTCCGTTAATATTCAATAAAACATACGGCTTACAAAAAAGTAAGCCGTGTGCTTTTTTCTTTTTCATGCAAACCATTTCGCGGCGTGAAAGTTCAAGAGCCAAACAAGCGCGCGAAATTATTCGGTTTTATCGGTGAGTTGAATATGCAATTCTTTGAGTTGAAGGTCATCAACTTCGGCGGGAGCGCCTGACATCAGTTCGCTCGAATTGGATACTTTCGGGAAAGCAATCACATCCCGGAGGGAATCACAGCCGCACATCAACATGGTCAAACGGTCAAGCCCGATCCCCATGCCGCCGTGCGGGGGTGCGCCGTAGCGGAAAGCGTCGGTCAGGAAACCGAACTTTTCATAAGCCTCCTCATCGGAAAGACCGAGCGCCTCAAACATATGCTTTTGCAGATCCGGGTCGGTAATACGGATCGAGCCGGATGAAAGTTCAATGCCGTTGAGAACCAGATCATATGCGTCGGCAAAGACTTTTTCCGGCGCACTGTCAAGATACGGGATACATTCATCCAGCGGCTTTGTGAAGGGGTGATGCATCGCGTCCCACCTGCCGGTTTCTTCGTTGTATTCAAAGAAGGGAAATTCGGTGATCCAAAGGAAATTGTATTGATCGGGGATGATGGCAAGGCGGCGCGCCACGGTCAGGCGCAGGGCGCCCAATACCGATAACACGGTCTTTTTACGGTCCGCCACGATCAAAACCACATCGCCTTTTTCCGCACCGGTGCGTGCGTAGATCGCGCGCATTTCTTCCTCGGTCATAAATTTGCCGAAAGAACAGGTCGGTTGGTCTTCCACCCAACGGATGAAAGCCAGGCCTTTCGCCCCGATGCCTTTGGCTTCTTCAGTGAGTTTATCAATTTCCTTGCGGGTGTAAACCGATGCGGCGTTTTTCGCAGTGATCGCGCGCACGGTGCCGCCGGCCTTCACAGTATCGGCAAAAACCGAGAATCCGCAGTTTTCCACCAGGTCGGAAAGGTCGAGGATCTTCATATCAAAGCGGGTATCCGGCTTGTCTGATCCGTAATTTTCCATGGCTTCGGTATAAGTCAACCGGGGGAGCGGCAACGGCACTTCTACATGCAGCACTTCTTTGAAAAGGCGCCGGATATACCCTTCCGCAATAGCGAAAACATCCTCTTTTTCCACAAAAGACATTTCCAAGTCGATTTGTGTAAATTCCGGCTGGCGATCAGCCCGGAGATCTTCATCCCGGTAACAGCGGGCGATTTGCATATATCGGTCAAACCCTGAAAGCATCAGCAACTGCTTATAAAGTTGCGGGGATTGCGGCAAGGCAAAGAAACTGCCGCGTTTCACGCGGGAAGGAACCAGGTAATCCCGCGCGCCTTCGGGGGTGGATTTGATCAGCGTGGGGGTTTCGATTTCGATGAAACCGTTCTCGTCAAAATAATCGCGCGTTACTTTGGCAATTTGATGGCGCATCATAATATTGCGCTGTAATGGGCGACGGCGCAGATCCAGATACCGATAGGTCAGCCGCAGTTCTTCATTGGCGGAAGAATCGGAGAGGATCTCAAACGGCGGGGTTTCCGCCGCGCCGAGGATTTTTAATTCGGTAACTTCCACTTCAATTTCGCCGGTGGGAAGATCAGGGTTGATAGCCGAGCGAAGACGAACGCGCCCTTTTGCCATCACCACATATTCACTTTTCAGAAGGGAGGCTTTTTCAAATACCGCCGGATCGGTCTGATCGTCAAACGCTAATTGGAGGATGCCGGTGCGATCACGCAAATCTGCGAAAATCAAGCCGCCTAAATCCCGCTGGCGCTGTATCCAGCCGCAAACTACGATCTCATTTCCGATTTCGTCTTTGGTAAGCGTGCCGCAATAATGCGTGCGCTTCATGCCGTTCATTCTGTCTAATTTCAAAACGATACACCTCTTCTATGATACGCAAACCGCCATGGATTCCATCAATTTAAAAACCCGCTTGCTCTACCGTATCGGTCAAAGCGTCAAGCGCCGCGGTTTGCAGGGCGTTTAACAGGGCTTGCGGCAACTCGTCGATCGGGCAAACGCTTTCTTCGCCGGTTTTCATATTTTTCAGGTTGACTGTGCCGTTCAACAGTTCGTTATCCCCTAATACCACCGTGTATTTGGCGGCGATCTTATCGGCAAACTTCATTTGCGCTTTCAAGCCTCTGCCGCAAAGATCGGTTTGTACGCGAAACCCTTCGGCACGCAAAAGGGCGCAAAGTTCGCTTGCTTTTGTCAAGGCTTGCTCTCCCATAGGAGCAAGATACAAATCACACCCGGCGGAAAGCGGCAATTCGGTTTTTTGCGCTTCCAGTAAAAGCATCAGCCGCTCGATCCCCATGGCAAAACCGAGTGAAGGCGTAGGCTTGCCGCCCATTTGCCCGATCAGCCCATCATATCGGCCGCCGCCGCATACCGTGGACTGCGCGCCGATATCGCCCGAAACGAATTCGAAAACCGTGCGGGTGTAATAATCCAACCCGCGCACGATCTGCGGATCCACCGTAAAATCAATGCCGGCGGCACGCAAATGCCGTTGCACGGCTTCAAAATGATCGCGGCAATCCCGGCAGAGATAATCGGTCACAACCGGGGCATGCGCGGCGATTTCGTGGCAAACCGGGGATTTGCAATCCAGAATACGCATGGGATTGCGCTCCAACCGGTCTTTACAAGTATCACACAGGTCGTCCCGCCGGGAGGAAAAATAGGCTTTCAACGCCGCTACATAGTCCTTCCGGCATTCCGGGCAACCGATGGAATTGATGCGCAGAGAGATTTTTTCAACCCCTACGGTTGTCAACACCTGTTTTGCCAAGGCAATGACCTCGGCGTCTGCATTCGGGGCGGCGGCGCCGATACATTCCACGCCGAATTGGTGAAACTCGCGCAGGCGGCCGGCTTGCGGCTTTTCATAGCGGTAACACCCGCCAACATAGCAGGTTTTCACCGGCAGAGGCCCGTTGATCAGCCCTTTTTCGATGGCACTGCGAATAACGCCCGCGGTAAATTCCGGGCGCAGGGTAATGGATCTGCCGCCTTTATCATCAAAAGTATACATTTCTTTTTGCACCACATCGGTGGTATCCCCCACACTGCGCAAAAAGACTTCCGTGTGCTCGAAAACCGGCACACGGATCTCCTCAAAACCGTAAAGTTCGGCAGTTTCGAGCATCTTGCGCTCGATCAACTGCCATTTAGAACTTTCACCCGGTAAAATATCATTTGTACCTTTTACGGCACGGTTGATTTCAGCCATATAAAACTCCCGATCAAGGCCGGAACACGATCAGTGCGTCAGCCGTTGTTTTTAACAATCTCCCGCCAGTCCAAATCGCCGCGTTCCAACCCGTGGATCAACATTTCCGCCGTGGCAATGTTGGTGGCTACCGGGATATTATGTACATCACAAAGGCGCAGAAGCGCATTTTCATCCGGCTCGGACGGTTTGGCGGTGATCGGATCGCGGAACATTAAGAGCAGGTCAATCTCATCGCACCCAATGCGGGAAGCGATTTGCTGGGAGCCGCCTTGCGAGCCGCCTAAAAAGCGGGCAATTTCCAACCCGGTCGCCTCCGCAACGGTTTTGCCGGTGGCGCCGGTTGCCACTAAATTATATTTACTGAGTACTCCGCAATAAGCAATGCAGAATTGTACCATCAGTTCTTTTTTCGCATCATGTGCAATCAAAGCAATAGTCATAAAAAACGCTCCTTTTAAAGTTTTTTTAATTTCGGTAATAATACATGTTCTCCGTTCAGCCGCTTGGCAAGCCGCAAAAAGGCGGCGGCCGCTTTACAGTTTTTCGGCAGAGAATGGGTAATGGATAAGGATGCCAGCTCTTCGGAATGCGGAATCACGCCTAATAATTGAAGCCCGGCGGTATCGATCATTTCATCAATGTTCCGGGATAATCCATGCCGAAGCAGGGAATAGCGGAAATTGTTGATCACAAGCCTTGCAGGGCAGGCAAGAGCCTCTAATTGATCCGAAACCGCCGCCGCGTCCCGCACGGAAACCGGGTCCGGCGTAGCCACTGTTAAATACAGCGCACCGGCAGGA
>CACXFE010000107.1 GCA_902766855.1 Oscillospiraceae bacterium
CTGATCGAGGCGATCGCGCTCGGGCACGATATCGGGCATACCCCGTTCGGGCACGCGGGGGAACGCTTTCTCGATCAATTACTGTTTGAAAACGCGGGGCGGCATTTCAGCCATAATATTCATTCGGTGCGGGTGCTGGACGGGATCTTTCCTTATAATATCAGCCTGCAAACGCTCGGCGGGATCGCCGCGCACGATGGGGAACTGGAACTTGCCGAGTACCGCCCGCGCCCCCTTTCCGGCTTTGCGGAGTTTGACCGGCTGATGGACGCCTGCGCCCGGGATAAAACCCAGGTGAAAAAACTGGTGCCCGGCACGCTGGAAGGCTGTGTGATGCGCATTTCGGATATTATCGCCTATCTCGGGAAAGACCGACAAGACGCCGAGCGTGCCCATCTTCTGCCGCCCGATGCGTTTCATGACGGGGCGATCGGAACGCGCAACGCCGAGATTTTGCATAATCTGGTGGTCAATATTGTAGAAAACAGTTACGGCAAGCCGTATATCCGCATGGATGAGGAGCATTTTGCGGCGTTGCAGGCGGCCAAGGCCGAAAATTACGAGCAAATCTATAAAAACCAAGCGGTCGAAAAGAAATTGGAGGAAACCGTAAAACCGATCATGGCGGAAGTGTATGCCCGTTTAAAGGAAGATCTTCTCGCCGGGCGGGAGGAATCCCCCGTGTTCACACACCATATCGCATTGGTAAACGCCGCGCATTATCGGCGGGCGTTCCCGTATGAACAAACCGACCCCGATTTGCTGGTGACCGATTATATCGCCAGCATGACCGACGATTATTTGATTGATCTGTACGCGTACCTGTTTCCGAACAGCCGCCGCAAGATCGAATACCGGGGATATTTTGACTGACCTTGCCTTTTTCGGAAAAAAGGTGTATACTGGGCAAAGAGAAAAAAGAAAGAAGGATGAAGCATGGAAAATCGTGTTGCAATCATGAGCATTATTGTGGAAAACCCCGACCAGGTGGAGGAGATCAACGCCCTGCTGCATGAAAACGGGGATTCGATCATCGGGCGCATGGGCATCCCCTACCGTGTGAAAAACATCAACATCATCAGCATCGCATTGGACGCTCCGCAGGATACCGTTTCCGCGATTGCGGGCAAGATCGGCAATTTGCCCGGCATCAATGTGAAAACCGTTTTTGCGAATGTGTAAAGAATGGAACCGGTAGTCCGCAGCATCGCGGAGCGCCTGGCCGAAGGGCGCCCGCTGACCGAGCAAGAATATCAGACTCTGATCGAGCAACGGGAAGGGGAACTAACCGCTTTCCTGCGGGAACAAGCGGTCAGCCGCCGCCGCGCGATTTACGGAAACGCGGTTTTTGTGCGGGGGCTGATCGAGATCAGCAATATTTGTAAAAACGATTGCCTGTATTGCGGCATTCGCAAAAGCAACGGGCAGTGTTCCCGTTATCGCCTGTCTGAACAGGAGATCCTTGCCTGCACCGAGGAAGGGTATGCCCTCGGGTTTCGCACCTTTGTTCTGCAAGGCGGGGAAGACCCGTTTTTTACCGATGCGGTGCTTGAAAAACTGATCGGGCAGATCAAGCGGCGGCATCCTGATTGCGCGGTCACGCTTTCGCTTGGAGAGCGAAGCCGCGAAAGTTACGAGCGGCTGTTTGCGGCGGGGGCGGATCGGTATCTGCTGCGCCACGAAACCGCCGAGGAAGGGCATTATCGCCGCCTGCACCCGGAGGCGCTCTCTTATCAAAACCGCATGAACTGCCTGAAAACGCTCCAAGAGATCGGCTATCAGGTGGGGTGCGGCTTTATGGTGGGCTCTCCTTTTCAAACAGCGGCGCATTTGGCGAAGGATTTAAAATTTGTGGAAACCTTTTCGCCGGATATGTGCGGGATCGGGCCGTTTGTCCCTCATCAGGAAACCCCGTTTGCGGCGTTTCCCGCCGGCTCGGCGGAACTGACCTGCTTTTTACTTTCGGTGATCCGGCTGATCAAGCCGAATATTTTACTGCCCGCCACCACGGCGCTCGGTACGGTTCATCCGCGCGGGCGGGAAATGGGGATCGAAGCGGGGGCCAATGTGGTGATGCCTAATCTTTCCCCGGTTTCGGTGCGCAAAAAATACGAACTGTACGATCATAAAATCTGCACGGGGGAAGAATCCGCCCAGTGCAAAGACTGTTTGCAGGCCCGCATGCGGTCGATCGGATACGAAATCGCGGTCGATCGCGGCGACATCAAAAAATAAATTCTCATGAGGAAGAGAAATCTGACTCGCAAGAAAGGAACAAAACATCATGGCAATTTACGATCCGAAATCCTTAAAAGCGGAAGAATTCATCAACGATGAAGAGATCCGCGCCACCCTGGCCTATGCGGAGGCCAACAAAAACAACGAAGCACTGATTGATGCGATTTTAGAAAAAGCGCGCCCCCGGAAAACCGAAACCGGCTGTGTTTGCAGCGGCTTGTCCCACCGGGAGGCCTCGGTTTTGCTGGCGTGTGAGATCCCGGAAAAAATCGAAAAGATCTATCAGATCGCGGAAGAGATCAAACTGGCGTTTTACGGCAACCGCATTGTGATTTTTGCGCCGCTGTATCTTTCCAACTACTGTGTAAACGGTTGCGTGTACTGCCCGTATCACCACAAAAACAAGCACATTCCCCGCAAAAAACTCACCCAGGAAGAAGTGCGGGCGGAAGTGATCGCCTTGCAGGATATGGGGCATAAACGGTTGGCGATCGAATCGGGGGAAGACCCGGTCAACAACCCGATCGAATATATTTTAGACTGTATCAAAACCATTTACAGCGTACACCATAAAAACGGTGATATTCGCCGGGTGAATGTGAACATTGCCGCCACCACGGTGGAGAATTACCGCAAATTAAAAGAGGCGGGCATCGGCACTTATATCCTGTTTCAGGAAACCTACCATAAAGAAAGTTATTTAAAACTGCATCCCACCGGGCCGAAACATGATTATGATTATCATACCGAGGCAATGGATCGCGCCATGGAAGGCGGGATCGACGATGTGGGACTTGGCGTGTTGTTCGGGCTGGAAATGTATAAATATGAATTTGCGGGGCTGATCATGCACGCCGAGCATTTGGAAGCGGTGCATGGCGTCGGGCCGCACACCATCAGCGTGCCGCGCGTAAAACACGCCGATGATATTGACCCGGAGGCGTTTGATAACTCCATTTCGGATGAAACCTTTGAGAAGATCGCCGCTTGCATCCGGCTGGCGGTGCCGTACACCGGCATGATCATTTCCACCCGCGAAACCGAAGAAGTGCGTTCTAAAATGCTGAAAATCGGGATTTCGCAGGTTTCGGGCGGCTCGCGCACCTCGGTGGGCGGCTATACCGAGAAAGAGCGCCCGCATGATACCGAGCAGTTTGATGTGTCTGACCAGCGCACGCTCGATGAAGTGGTGCGGTGGCTGATGGAGAACGGGCACATCCCGTCTTTCTGCACCGCCTGTTACCGGGAGGGCCGCACGGGCGACCGGTTTATGAGCCTGTGCAAGAGCGGGCAGATTCTGAACTGCTGCCACCCCAACGCTTTGATGACGCTGGCGGAATATTTGGAAGACTATGCCTCGCCCGAAACCAAAAAGATCGGGTATGAGATGATCGAAAAAGAACTGGCGCGGATCCCGAAAGAGAAGGTGCGGGCGATTGCGGAGCAGAACATTGCCGATATTCGTTCCTCCAACCGGCGGGACTTCCGTTTCTGACAGGGAGGAAAGCATGGGACTGCATGAAACGCCCGCGGGCGAGCGGGTGCATATTGCGTTTTTCGGGTTGAGAAACGCGGGGAAATCCTCCTTGGTAAACGCCGTCACGGGGCAAGCCCTCTCGGTGGTGTCGGAAGTGAAGGGCACAACGACCGACCCGGTCAAAAAAGCCATGGAACTGCTGCCGATCGGCCCGGTTCTGATGATCGACACCCCGGGACTTGACGATGAAGGCGCTCTCGGAGCTTTGCGGGTAGAGAAAACGCGGGAAACGCTGGCGCATACCGATTTTGCCGTGCTGGTAGCGGCGGCGGGCCAGGCGCTTACTCCGCCGGAACAGGCGCTGATCGAGGAATTGAAAGCGCGCAGCCTGCCGTATTTGATCGCGTATAACAAAGCGGATCTCCAAAAAGAGCGGCCGCCCCTGCCGGACGGCTTGTATGTTTCCGCGAAAACGGGCGAAGGCGTGGAGGCGCTGAAAGAGCGGCTGGGAGAAATGGCGGCCGGCACGAAAAACGAAAAGAAGATTTTAGCCGATCTGGTTTCCCCGGGGGATACGGTGGTACTGGTGATCCCGATCGACCGGGCGGCGCCCAAAGGGCGCCTGATCCTGCCGCAGCAGCAAACTTTGCGGGAATTGCTGGATCTGCATTGCCGGGCGGTTTGCTGCCAGCCGGAAGAACTGCCCGCGCTGTTTGCGGCGGGCGGCACGGTGCGCCTGGTGGTAACCGATTCTCAGGTTTTCGGCAAGGTGGCGGCGGTCACGCCGGAAAGCGTGCCGCTCACCTCGTTTTCCATCCTGTTTGCGCGGTATAAAGGGGCGCTGGATGGGTTGGTTCGCGGGGCGAAAACACTGAAAACCCTCAAAACCGGCGACCGGGTTTTGATCAGCGAAGGATGCACGCATCACCGGCAGTGCGGGGACATCGGCACCCAAAAACTGCCGGCATGGATCGAGGAATACAGCGGCGCAAAGCCGGTGTTTTCGTTTACTTCCGGCGGTGAATTTCCGCAGGATCTGACCGGGTTTTCCCTGATTTTGCATTGCGGCGGCTGTATGTTGAACGCCGCGGAGATGCAAAACCGCGCGCGTTTGGCGGCGCAGGCCGGGGTCCCCATGGTGAATTACGGCGTGGCGATCGCACAAATGCAAGGCTTGTTAGAGCGAAGTCTGCGCCCGGTTTTAAAGGAAAAAGGATAACAAAAAAGGAGTATTTTCGGCATGGGTCATTTCAAAAAAATAGGTTGTATGTTTTTGTGTGCGGCGATCCTGTTATCGCTCGCCGCTTGCCATAAACACATTCCGGGCCCCGCGGCAACCTGCACGGCGGCGCAGGTGTGTACCGAATGCGGCAAAGTTCTTCAAAAAGAGTTGGGGCACGCCCCGGGCGACGCCGCCACCTGCACCGAGCCGCAGGTTTGCACCCGCTGCGGGGAAACACTGGCGGAGCCGCTCGGCCATGTGCCGGGGAAAGAGGCCACCTGCACCGAGCCGCAGATCTGCACCCGCTGTGAGCAGGTGATCACGCTTGCCACCGGGCATCAGGTCGGGGGCGACGGCGTTTGCCTGGTTTGCGGCGAAAGCGTGGCGCCTTCTCCTGCCAAATATACCGCGCCCGGCGGCGGGAAAAGCCCGGCCGAGGCGTTTGCGGGGCTGGTTGCCGAAACACAGAACAGCGATCACTACCATCCTTCCGGCACGCCGTATACCAAAAATGCCGTGATGGTGTGCGGGGATTACGGCATGGAGTATTTTAAACCGAGCAAATCGGGCAATCAGGCCTATGCCGAAGTGTTGAACGCCTTTGCGAAAAAACATTCCAAAGTGAAGGTCACCAGTTTGATCGTGCCGAAATGCTGTACTTTCGAAACGCCTGCCGGGGCGGATGATCCGCTGGAAAACACCAAGGCGTTTATCGCGGCGACCTATGATATGATGGACGACCGCATCAAAAAAGC
>CACXFE010000108.1 GCA_902766855.1 Oscillospiraceae bacterium
GGCGTTGGCAACCGATCTTGCCGGGCTTGAAAAACGCGTGCGCGCTTTGGAAAGCGGGGCGTTCCGCGCGGTTTCCGCCGAAAAAAGAGCGCCGATCAAAGAAAAAACGCCGACCCAAGAAGCCGTGCCTGCCGAGCCAAAAGAGGAAATTCCCTTGCCGGAAGCGCCGGATGAACCGGCGGCACCCCCCGAAACACAAGAGGGGATCACCCCGGTGACGCGGTGGAATGAAATCGTGCGGATTCTGGAAAAGACCTGCCCGTTGATCGCGGGGGTATTGAACGGTTCGCAAGCGTTTATCAAAGGGGCGTATTTGTTGATCGACGCCCCGAACGAGCAGTTCCGTTCCTTAATCAACAGCGGCACCGCTTATTACCGCGACAGTATCCGGAAAGCGGCGCAGGAAGTGCTGGGCGCCACCTATAAACTGGGGCCTTATAATCCCGCGGCGCAAGCGGCGGAAGAACATGATCCGTTGAAAAGTCTGGCGGAAAAACTAAAACAATTTGAAATCAATTAAAGGAGAACCGATATGAAAGTCAGAATCCCCAATTCCGGCGGCCCGGGCAATATGAATCAAATGCTGAAACAGGCGCAAAAGATGCAGGAAGATATGGCGGCGCTGCAAGCAGATTTGGAACAGCGCGAGTTTACCGCGTCTTCGGGCGGCGGGCTGGTGGCCGTTACGGTTTCCGGCAAGCATGAAATCAAAAGCATTTCCATTAAACCCGAGGCGGTCGATCCCGATGATGTTGAGATGTTGGAAGACCTGATCACGGTCGCCGTGAACGAGGCGATTTCCAACGCGGTCAAGACTTCGGAAGAAGAAATGGGCGCGATCACAGGCGGGCTGAATATGCCGGGGCTTCTTTGATCATGGCGCAGGATATTGTTCCGCTGACGGAACTGATCGCCCAGTTTGAGCGATTGCCCGGCATCGGGAAAAAGACGGCACAGCGTTTGGCGTACAGCATTTTAGAACAACCGCCGGAGCGGGCGGAGAAATTTGCCGAGGCGTTGGTAAATGCGCGAAAGAAAATCCATTTTTGCAAGGTCTGCCAAGGGCTGACCGATCGGGAAATCTGCTCCATTTGTGATGATGATCAGCGCGATCGCACGGTGATTTGCGTGGTGGCGGAGCCGAAGGATGTCATGGCGTTTGAACGCACGCGGGAATATGCGGGCGTGTACCATGTTTTGCACGGGGTGATTTCCCCGATGGACGGCATCGGGCCGGATCAACTGCGGATCAAAGAGTTAATGGCGCGGCTGGCTTCCGGCGAAGTGACCGAGATCATCATGGCGACCAACCCCACGGTGGAGGGGGAAGCCACGGCCAGTTACATTTCCCGCATGGTGAAACCCATGGGGATCAAGGTTACCCGGTTGGCATATGGGATCCCGGTTGGCGGGGATCTGGAATATGCGGATGAATTTACCCTTGCCCGTGCATTGGAAGGCAGAAACGAGATATAAGCGAAAAGCACAAAAAACAAAGGCAAGACAAGGAAGAAAAAATGGTTCGCCGCGCCGTATGACGCGGCGAACAAACTATGCCGGGTAAAATAGATTCAGCGGTGTTTTATAAGGAAGAAGAGAGGGTAATGGGCTTTAAAAAAATCAAGTACAAAGCAAGGGAACGGATGCAAAAAACGGCTATTCTCCTGCTTGCCTTGCTGTTTATTATGGCGGCGGGCTGCCAAAAAGTGGGAGAAAAAGAAGTCCCGTTGCAAACCGAACCGGTGGTTCAGGTGGAGTGCTTTCATGAAACCGGGGATACCGTACAGTTGGTGGAAGCGGGCAAAAACCGTGTGGCAATTTTATGTGAACAGTTCCGTTTCAACGGCGGACAGGATGGAGAAACCGACAAAACATTTTATCTGATCGATCTTTTAAAAGATGAAATTGTTTCGCAAAAAGAAGGCCTTGCGTTGGATATGCTTTTGGGGATCGGCAAAAACGGGGAAATCGTCGGCTTTCTGTACGAAAACACCACCGTTTGTATTTACGATCGGTCTTTTTCTTTGCAGTATCAAGTGGAATTGCCGGATGCACAATCGTTGACCTTTGACAAGGAGGAAAACTGTTTCTATTTTCTGGAACATATGAAGTGGATCCGCCTTGATTTCAAGGGAAAAAGAAAAGAAATTGTTTCTCTCCCCGGTGCGACACAGATTGAAGCATATGATACGAAGAGGGGTCTTTTACTGGTGAATGACGGCACATTCCAAGACGCCGGGGAAAACC
>CACXFE010000109.1 GCA_902766855.1 Oscillospiraceae bacterium
CCGAGCAGCACATTCAGCACAATGATCCCCGCCAGCACCGCCGCCGTGATGGCAACGGAATATCCGCCGCGGCGCAGAAGGGCCTGATTGCGCAGTTTGCGCGGTTTTTTCACCTTCGGTTTCTTTTCTTTTTTCTCGCCATCTTCCGCAGCCGGTGTTTCGGTGGCCGGCTTGACGGCCGCTTCCTCTTCCGGCAGGGGTTCCGCTTGCTCCGCCGATGTCACGGCGGTTTCTTCTACTTCGGGATTGATCTTGTTCTCATCCATGATCCGCAGCCTCCTTTAAGCCCATCTTCTCTTATCAAGCGAGCGAACGCACAAGAACAAGAACGCCGCGCTGATACTGAGGAAGTACACCACATCGGTTATCGAAAAGATGTTTTCCCCGAAATTCTGATATGCGTTGATGAACGCCGCCTTTTCCAGGATATTGGCGATCCATTCCACCTTGACCATGCTGGCGAAGTTTGACATATACAGCACCAAAATGTTGATCACTAAGGTCAGGATCGCGGAAATAACGGCGCTTTCGGTAAGCGAAGAAATAAACATGCCGATCGCGATCAGCGCCCCGCCGAGCAGGAGCATGCCAAACAGCGCGTAAAGATAAGAAAACAGGTTGACGCTGACATAGGAGGCGATCACGATTTCAAAAATCACCGTCGGTGCGAAGCCGAGCGCGAAAACTGCCAGCGCCGCCAAAAACTTGCCTAACACGATAGAGGTGAGTTTGACCGGCGCGGTCAGCAGCGCCTGGTCTACTTTCTGTCGGCGGTCTTCACTCATCAACCGCATGGTCAAAACCGGGATGGTGAACACCGCAATGGTGGACATCGCCACAATGATTTGAGCAATGCCCGGATCTCCGTAACTGTAAATCAAAGAAAAATATAATCCTAAAAAGAAATAGAATGCCGCTAATACGATATATCCGATCGGTGTGGAAAAATAAGAGCGGAACTCCCGTTTGAATATTGCCGTCATGCCTTTTCATCCTCCTTTTCCTCTTGCGCCGCTTCCTCTTGCGGCTTTTCGGTGCCGAGCAACCGCCGTGCTTCGCTGTTGTCGCTCACCTCTGTCAAGCGCAGGAAGACCTGTTCGAGAGAAGCCTGGTTGCCGGTAAGCGAAAGCAGGGTTTTGCCCCGTGCCGCCACCCGTTCAAACACGGCGCCGCGAACATCTGCGCCTTCCTCCGGGTCGATCAAAAAGTCAAAACTGCCGTCTTCCATTCTGCCGAGGGAGGTGACCGCTTTCACGCCTTTCACCGTTCGCAAGGCGTCCAGCATTTCCTGTTCGCTGCACATGATCCGCGCCACCACCGTGCGATCGCCCGAAAGCTTTTCGGAGAGCCTTTCCGGGGTGTCATCCGCTACGATTTCGCCGCGGTTGATGATAATAACGCGCTTGCAAACCGCCTGGATTTCGGACAAAATGTGAGAAGACAAGATGATGGTGTGGTTTTTCCCGAGGCGGGAAATCAGGTTGCGAATCTCGATGATCTGCTTCGGATCAAGCCCTACGGTGGGTTCGTCCAGAATCAGCACATCGGGATTTCCGATCAGCGCCTGCGCGAAACCGACCCGCTGCCGATACCCTTTGGAAAGGTTCTTGATCAGGCGGTTTTGCACATTGTCGATCTTGACCAGTTTTAAAATTTCATCAATGTGCGGTTTTTTGGGAAACTTCACCTTTTTCAGATCGTAAATAAAATTCAGATATTCCCGCACCTTCATATCCATATAAAGCGGCGGGATTTCCGGCAGGTAGCCGATACGGCGTTTCGCGTCTTCCGGGTATTCCGCAATATCAAACCCGTCGATCGTCACGCTGCCGCGCGTCAGGGAAAGGTACCCTGTCAGGATATTCATGATGGTGGATTTTCCCGCGCCGTTCGGCCCCAGAAAACCGACCACTTCGCCCTTTTCGATACGGAAAGTTACATCTTTGACCGCCAAGGTCGTTCCGTACCGTTTGCTGAGTCCGGTCACTTCAATCATGCCAATTCCTCCAAAAAGAAAGTTTTCCTCAATTTTACCGTTATTTTATCATAACAGACAAATTTCCCGATTCTTTAAACAAACTGTGAACTTTCGCCCGTTTTGCTGCGCGGGCGCCTTAACTTATATATTATACCTCTTTTTTCCGCACTGTTCAAGTATTATTTCAAAAACAAAAATCCGCCCTTGTGCGGGCGGATTTCATCAAACGCTTTTTACGAATACATATGATTGACGCTCATATAATCGTAAATCATCTTGCCGTGGTTCTGCTCTTCTTTTTGAATGTGGTTGAGCGCGTTGCGAACCTGTTCGTCCTGAAATTCGAAAATACAGGTGTCGTACAGGTGGGAGGCGTGCTTTTCGCTCGCCAGCAAATCACTGCACAGGAAGCAATCGCGTTTTTTGGCGTCGGTTTCCTGTGCGGAATAGGTGGCGGTAAAATTTCCGCTTGGCGTGTTTTGCCCGCCGGACTGTGAGCCGCTCATATCCGGCACACTGCCGCTTTCGATCTGGTTGATCGTGTTTAAATGGTTGCGCTCGATGCCGGCCAGTTGATCGAACAGGTTTTTCAACTGTCCGTCAGAAGCGGAGGCGGCGTGATCGGTGTACTTTTGGATACATAACTCTTCCTGCCCCTTCATATCTTTTAAAAGGGAACATTCTTTCTGTGTTAATTGCATTTTTATCACCTCATTACACAGTTTTGCCGCCGAAAAAAGAAATATGCAAATTTTTTTAAAAAAAGACTTGACAAATCAAAAACAGGGTGTTATAATAACCAAGCTGTCAGAAAGACAGGCAACAGTTGGTGCCGATAGCGGCGAGGGTCCACCCGTTCCCATACCGAACACGGAAGTTAAGCTCGCTTGCGCTGAAAATACTTGGCGGGCAGCCGCCCGGGAAGATAAGTAGATGCCAACACAAA
>CACXFE010000110.1 GCA_902766855.1 Oscillospiraceae bacterium
AACGGCCGAGGGCGCACAAATGCTTACATAAAGGGCTCTGGAATCGATGTAGGAGCCGATATTTTCAAGCGCGGGCTCTGTTTGCCGAGCGATAACAAGATGACACCGGAGCAGCAAGATAGAATTATTGAGATTATTCATAGGTGTTTTAAATAATCTGTAAAAAAATGCGCAAGTATCAGTTGGTACTTGCGCATTTTTTAAGAACTGGTCAGTTTTCAAAATCATTCTGTCCTGAGGGCGGTGACGGGGTCGCTTTTCGCGGCGCTTTTCGCCGGGATAAAACCGCCGATCAAAGTAAGCACGATACTGAGCGCGATCAAAATCAGTGCCGCCCCAAACGGCAGAAGCGCCACCAATCCCTCTTGCTTTGTCAGGGAATAGATGATCATATTGATTGGGATCAGCAAGAGCCATGTCAAAGCAATGCCGATCACGCCTGAAAGGCTCCCGATAATAAAGGTTTCGGCATTGAAAACTTCGGAAATATTGTGCTTGGAGGCGCCGATCGCCCGCAGAATCCCGATTTCTTTTTTCCGCTCTAAAACGCTGATATAGGTGATAACGCCGATCATAATAGAAGAAACGATCAAAGACACCGCTACAAAGGCGATCAAAACATAACTGACCGCATTGATAATTTCCGAAACTGAGCGCATCATGGTGCCCACGGTATCGGAATAACGGATCGTTTTTTCTTCATGACCGGTGTTTTTCATATTCTCATTATACGCATCAATGATATTTAAAATCTTGTTTTTACTCTCGAAATTTTTCGGATAGATGGTAATATCAAAAGGATCGGCAAGATCGGCGTATCCTAACGACGCCAGCACCGTTTCGTATGTGGTGGTGTTATCCGAGAAGAGGGAAGAAATCAAATCACGCAGTTGGCCGTCTTCCAAATTGAATTGAAAGGCGTCTTGAAGGCCGGCCTGCCCGGCTAAAAGATCGGCAAAGCCGCTCCCGGAAGAGGGGGCCGCATCCGCCATTTTTTGCGCGATCTGCTCGGAAAGATTTTTTCCGACCTGCTTCATAACGGCTGACAGTTGCGTTTGCAGCGCGTTTTCACCGCCGGGGGCGGTAAATTGCTCTTGCAAAGAGGAAAGATCCACGATGTCGGAAACAGCCTTGGATAAGATTTCGGCGGCCTTTTCGGTTTTCATAAAATCGGAGAAGGACGCGGTGATAGCCGATGGGCGGGGCAGAGAACGCCCGGCGGCGTATTCTTCATATCGGGACAGGAGATCACCGAGCAACTGTGTGATCTGCTCATTGCTCAACTGAATATTTTGCAGGTCTTCAAGCAAAGATTCGGCCTGATCGGTTAAGGTTTTTCGCGCTTCTTCGGTATCGAGATATGCGGAAAGATATTGCCCGAACAGTTCACGAAGGGCGTCCGGCTCACCGGCGAGATAATCGGAAACGGCCTGCTGCGGATCAATTTTCTGCACCGATTCCAAATAATCGGTAAATCCCTGTAAAACGGCGTCGGTCAATGCGGAAAGGCGTTCTTCGGTCAAAACTGCGCGGACATTTTTTTCGAAAAGTTCGCGCACTTCGTTTGTCAAAAAGTCGCGCACTTCCTCCGAGGCGATAAATTCGCCAAGCGCATCCGGCAGGCGAGAATAGTCACTTTCCGGGGTAGCGGCGGCAAATTCGCCGTAAGCGGTCAGTAATTCGCGCAGATACGGCTCTACCGTTTCCGGCGAAAGATTCCATTTGATTTTTTTGATCATTTCCTGCAAATTTTTATCGGACATTTGCGGAAAGGCGTTTGCCAGATCGTCTTGCGAGATCAAATCGCCGATCTCCAACGATTCAAAGAGAGAGGGGAGGGTATCCATCAGGTTGCCGCTTTGTGAAGCAAGGGATTTTTGCAAAGCATCGGTATCAAAATGGATGAGGGAAGAGAAATCGGGAAATTGACGGTTGCTTTCCTCGTCAAACGGTCGCCCGGTCAGGGCATTGACGGCAGGTGAAGCCAACTGCTGGCGCACCAATTCGCTGCCCTTGGCTTGCTCGATCACATGGTGGATCAGCGAGCGCGGATAGTTGATGCCGGTATTCAGAACGATATTGGACGCATCCGGCTTTTGTTGAACCACGCCCACAATTTTGATTTCCTCACCGGCGGCGACAACCGTTTTTACATAGTCGGGATCGCCCGAGTGATCCGACCAAATTTGATAAGTGGAATCATAAGAATACAATGCCGAGCGGTCTACAAGACGGAAAGTGACGCCGAGAAAATCCTCATACGCGTATTGCCCGATGACATCGCTCATGGGGACTTTTTCCCGCTGCATGAACTTTTTCACCATGCTGTCCAGTTCATTGCTGTCTTTAAATCCCATGGCGTATAAAGAAAGGTCGCTGACTTTACTGTTCGGCGTCAATACCAGCACACATTCATTGTATTCTTTGTTCCAGCGCCCGGCTTTAACTTCGTACAGATCGCGATAAATGTCTTCGTTTTCCGGCATGATATGGAAAACATCGGTCGATCCCATATTAAACATACTCATACCGGGCGAGGAAAAGCCCATGGAAGCGAAACTTTGATCCGGGTGAACCTGCCGCACGCGATCTTCCCGCATGGAATAAATCAAGGGGGAAACATTATATCCGTATTCCAATGCCTGCGCATATTGCTGCACACCGCTGGCGCCCGAATCAAAATACTGTTTTAAGGAAGCCAGATCATTGGTTGAAATTGTGGAAAAAAGGCTATTGACCAACGGTAATTCGGATACCTGTGCGTTTTTTGCCTCGGAACCTTTTTCGCCGGAGCGCCCCGCGGTCAACGCTGTGAGATCCAAACTGTTGCTTCGAATTTGGATCGGGTATTCACTGAGGGTATCCTGTTGAATCGAATCAATATAGGCGTTCATCCCGTTGGAAATGGAGAGGATCAGAGCGATCCCGATAATCCCGATGGATCCGGCAAACGAAACCAACAAGGTGCGCTTGGCTTTGGTTCTTAAATTATTGAAACTAAGCCCCAATGCGGTTAAAAAAGACAT
>CACXFE010000111.1 GCA_902766855.1 Oscillospiraceae bacterium
CCTAAAATTTCATTTTAAAACCACGCTAAACGCCCTTGTTTACTGGGTTTATTCACCTTTACTCGTTAAAAATGGGGAAACTCAAAATATATTAACATAATGCTTTTGATTTGTCAATACTTTCTCCCGCTGACAGGCCGCTCAGAATCTTTGATTTCCGCTTGCATTTTTACCCCTCTTGTGCTATGATATGGGGAGCAATGATTTTGAAAGAAGGAAAAGAATGATTTATCACTATGAAACACATCTTCACACTTCCCCCGTAAGTGCCTGCGCCGCGGTCGATGTGGAAAACTCCCTTCTGTATTACAAAAGTTTAAACTATGACGGTGTTTTTATTACCAATCATTTTCTTGACGGGAATCTGAATTATGATAAAAGCCGCCCGTATGAGGAACAGATCGAGTTTTATTTTTCGGATTATGAAAAAGGCTTGGCATTAAGCCAAAAAATCGGGATCCGTGTTTTTTCGGGGATCGAAATTTCTTACGGCGGCACGGATTTTTTGATTTACGGATTGGATAAAGCATGGTATCTGGCTCATCCCGAAATCATGCAAATGAAAAAATCGGAAGAACTGCCCTTTTTCCAAGAACACAACGCTTTGGTCATCCAAGCCCATCCGTTTCGGGAAGCGTCCTATATTGACCATATCCGGCTTTATCCGCGGTATGTGCATGGGGTGGAAATAATCAACGCCTGCCGAACCGATTTTGAAAATCATATGGCGGAACTGTATGCAAAAGAATACGGGTTGCTTCCTTTCGCGGGATCAGACAATCATTCCGGCAAGAATCAACGCAAATTAGCGGGCATGTGTTCCGACCGGCCGATCAAAGACGAAGCGGATTTTATCGAGCGGGTGAAAAACGGGGAAATGCAGGTATTCTGTCATGACCATGGCGCCGCCGAAAACGAAGAAAGCCACGCTTAACGCCAATCGGCAGAAACGGATTTCAAAACTGAAAACCGTGTTTTTACAACAAAATAAAGGGTTGCTCCGTTTATGAAGTCGGAGCAACCCTTTTTATATCCGTGTTTTCGGGTTATTTAACCGCAATTTCGTCGGTTTTATAAATAAATTTCACACTTCCCGCGGCGCCTTCCGGCATACCGGCAAAGTTTTGGTACGCCTTGGAAACATCAATCGTTGCCTTCAAGCGCGTCACGGCGCCCGCCAATTCGCCGCCGGCTAGTTCTGTCAACTTGCGAATGCCCTTTTCGTTGAACTCTTTCAGCCCGTCCGCCAGTTTTTTCGAGCCGTCACTCAACTGCTGCACACCACCGACCAACGCCGCGCTGCCGTTTTTCAGTTCTTTGGCGCCCGCCGCCAGTTGATCCGCACCCGCGGAAACCTGCGCGCTGCCGTCATACGCCTGTTGAACGCCGTTGGTATAGGCAAGCAGCCCCTGATAAAAGGTCTGATACCCATCCAGTTGCGCGATTGCCTGTTCTACCGTGGGTTTCAGCGCGGTGAGGGATACTTGCAGGCAAAGCGCGTTGATTTTCTCCGCCGCATGCGGATCGCTTGCCGCCGCCTGCACTGCCGCGGCATCCGCCGCCATGGCTTTGGCGGTATCCAGATTTTCGATCGGCTGATGTTGATTGGCGCCGCTTAAATAGGTACAGAGTTTTGCCAACAATCCCGCCGTTTGCTGATCAAGCCCCGCTCCTGTCAAGGCGGAGAACACAGCCGCATCCGGCGCGATCGCGGTATTGCCCGCCACGGCGGAAACCACCCCGGCGTTTTGCAGTTGTGCCGAAATTTCGCGCATGGCGTCCTCCTGCGTTTCCCCTGCTTGCAACCGATCAAAAAGCAACTTTTTGACCGCCGTGAAATAGGATTCCGGAACATTGGCGGCTTTCAGTTTTTCATCCAATTCGTGGCCGGCAATGGCGATCAGTTGTGCTTTTTGCGCCTCACTCGGGGCGGTAAGCAGTTTCCCTAACACCTGCCGATAATTTTCCGCCGTCAATTTTTCACAAGAAACGCCGTTTTCGGCAAGTTCCGCCGAAACCGTGCCAAGCAAGGCATCAAAGACCTGCCTGGCGCCGCCGTTCAGATCATCATTTTTCGAAACCAGTGTTTTTAAGCCTTCCGAAAGTGCTTTTGTCCCGGTTGCCAGGGTGTCGGCGCCTTGCCCTAACCGGTCGATCCCGGCAATCAGTTCGCCCGATTTTGCCAATAACTGCGTCAGCCCGCCGTACAACGCGGAAGAGCCGTCGATCAATTTGGTCATCGCGCCGCTTAATTCTTCTGCCTGCTTGCCGAGATTGTCAAGATCATTCAGTTTTGAGGTGTCGATCTCATTGAACAGAGAATTGGTAGCCAGCGTCATCACGGTAGAGAGGGCGAACTCTTTCACATCCGCCGTGATTTCCACATAATCGGGCAGTTCCAGTTTATCCCGCCCGATTTTTAAATTTTCCTGCAAGCCGGGCAGTGCAAACCCGATCACGGCGACGCGGTCGCCGTCGTTGATCAGGCGGCCGTTGGAAACCTGCACATTGGTAAAGCGTTCCCCATCCAACAGCATCCCGGAAAGCATCACAAACGGCACGGCGATCTTCTCGGTTTTCCCGTCGATCAGAACCTCGCTGAACTGCCGATTCGTATAATCAATCCGGATGCTGACTTTACCGCTTTTGCCCGCCAGTTTTTCGGGCGAAATCGCTTCGCCGTTCAGCCGATAAGTCAATTTCAGATCAACCGGCAATTCTTTTTGAATGGTACCCTGATAATACAGATCCTTCCCCTCGGCATTCCACACGGTCGCATGGTCGGCGTTCAGCACATAGGATTCATCGCCTTTGACATTTTGCAATTCCGACAGATCGGTGCGGTCGGTGATTTCTTTCGCCGCCCGGTTGTTTTTGATCCAGTCGCTCACGATCACTTTTTTGACCGAGCCATCCGCTCCCGCCAACACATAAACGGTTTCGTTTTTCTCGATCGGGGTTTGCGCGCCCTTGTCGCTCTTTTCCGTGGCGGCGGAAATATCGGGTGTATTCTTCCCGGCATCAGTCGCGCCAATGGCCGCCGCGGCCACGCCGGTGATCGCCAAGAGCAAAGCAACCGCACAGGAACCTATTTTGATCCACATTTTCTGATTACGCATTTTCAGTGCCTCCGCTTTCTTTTTTCGGCAAAAAGCCGATACTTGTTACACAAATCAATTTATCAAACAGCATAAACATCGCCGGCAAGAGGAAAATAACACACACCATGCTGATCAAGGCGCCCCGCGCCATCAAATGGCACATGGAACTGATAATATCAATATCCGAATACAGTCCCACGCCGAAGGTGGCGGCAAAAAAGCCGAGCGCGCTCACCATGACAGACGGGATCGAAGCGGAAAGCGCGGTGGCAACCGCCGCCTGCTTTCCCTGCCCGTGCGAGCGTTCCCGCTTATACCGGGTAGTCATCAGAATCGCATAGTCCACCGTGGAGCCGAGCTGGATGGTACTGATACAGATCGGCGCGATGAACGGCAGCGCCGTGCCGGTGAGATGCGGGATCCCGAGATTGATAAAAATCGCCAGTTCAATCACCGCCACCAGAATGATCGGTAAAGATACACTGCGCAGTACCAATAAAATAATCACAAAGATCGCCACGGTGGAGATCACCGTTACCACTTTGAAATCGTGATCGGTAACGCGGATCATATCTTTGGTACAAGGCGCCTCGCCGATCAACATCCCTTCGGGATCGTATGTTTTCAAAATGCGGTTTAATTCCTCTACCTGCCGGTTGACCTCATCACTGGCGGTTTCATATTCCGAATTGATCAAAAACAGTTTCCAACGGTCGCTTTCCAAAATCCGCTTGACCGAATCGGGCAGCATTTCTTCCGGCACCCGGCTGCCGAGTACCGTTTCCAGCCCCAGCACGGTTTTCACGCCGTCGGTTTTCTTCATTTCGCCCATCATGGCCCGCACGGATTTAGAATCGGTTTTGGTATCCACCAGCACCATATGGGTGGAGCCGACCGCAAATTCCTCTTTCAATTTGCTATTGGCGATAATGCAATCCAGATCTTTCGGCAGGCTTTGCACCATATCGTAATAGACTTCGTTATTCGCGGCGGAATAGCAGTAATACGCCGGAGCGATCAGAATCAAGAAAATCACCGCGAAAATCCATGCGCGTTTGGTGATGAAGTTCGCCAGTTTTTTCATCGGCGGGATCAGCGGGCGGTGCATGGTTTTGGAAAGCGGTTTATCCAATACTAAAATCATCGCGGGCAGAATCGTCACGCAGCCGATCACCCCAAACAGCACGCCTTTTGCCATCACGATCCCCAAATCGTACCCCAATGTGAAACTCATGAAACACAGGGCGATAAAACCCGCGATGGTGGTAACGGAACTTCCGATAACCGAACTGATCGTGGCTTTGATCGCGTGTGCCATCGCGCGCTTTTTGTCCCCGGGAAAACGCTGTTTTTGTTCCTCATAACTGTGCCACAGGAAAATGGAATAATCCATGGTCACCGCTAATTGCAAGACTGCGGCAAGTGCTTTGGTAACATAAGAAATTTCCCCGAAAAAGAAATTGGTGCCGAGATTGAAAAAGATCGTCATCCCGATACTCGCCAAAAAGACGAACGGCACGATCCAGTTGTCCATAAAGAGCATCATGGCGATGCTGCAAAACAAAACCGCCAGTCCCACATAGATCGGCTCTTCCCGCTCACAAAGGTCTTTTAAATCGGTCACCACGGCCGACATACCCGTTACAAAACAATTCCGTTTCGCGGCCTTTCGCACCGCGGCGATCGCTTCCATGGTTTCATCCGCCGAAGTGGAAGTTTTAAAGAAAACCGCGATCATGGTGGAATCACCCGCGTTGAACGCGTCGTAAACCTCTTTCGGCAGCATTTCCAACGGGACCGAAAGATCCAGCACGCTATCCGCCCATAATGCGGAATCCACATTTTCGATTTGTTCGATCTCGCCGCGCAGACGCGCCACATCTTTTTTCTCCATTCCTTCCACGATCACGAAGGAAAACGCGCCTTTGCCGAAATCTTGCAGAAGAATATCCTGCCCTTTTACGGTTTCCAGATCCTTCGGCAGATAGGTCAACATATCATAGTTGATCCGTGTTCCGAGCATCCCGATCACCGAAGGTACCAGCAAAATCACCGCAATCAGCAGAATCGCCACCCGGCATTTCACAACGGCTTTTGAAAACTTGATCATTCTTTTTTTCCTCTTTTCATGATTTTCACCGTATAAAAAGCGTTAAACAGATTTTGCAGGCCGTCCGCCGCAATCGAAAGCCCCGCCAGCATCATCAGGAACTTCGCACTGCCAAACGGATTGGCGATCAAAATCACGCCCAGTACCGCGCAAAGCGCCGCACCCAATAAGATCAGCCACCAATCACTCAACCCGAAACGCTTCGCATCCGCCGCCGTTTGCAGTTTGAACACGCCGTCGATCAAGACAAACGCGCCGATAGCCGCCGGTAAAAAGGCGATGATTTTTCCCGCACGGAAAAACAGCACCGCACCGAACAGCAGGGCAAACACGCCAAGCGCCAAATCAAATTGAAACGCCAGATTATACAGATCGTGCGAGAAATATCCCAAAATTCTCGCACAGCCGCACACAAAAACCAACACGCCGAGAACTTTGCAGATCACTTCGGCAGACGCCAGCGGCCGCCATGCGATCCACGCCCCGATCACCATCAAAAGCAGGGAACAACCGATATAACACCATTTTGCCTGTTTTGCGGTTTTCATATGATTTCCTCCTTCACCCCTGTTTTGATTCTATTATATACGGCGCACGGTTTTGATTGCCACAAACAAACCGCGGGGAGTGTGCGAAATTCGCACACTCCCCGCGGTTTGCCTGAAAATCAGACATTTTCATGGTTTTGCCTGTTTTTTAGAAAGGGAATAGCGGATATTCCCGTCAAACAACACCCCAAGGCGAGAGATAAACTCGATCGGCTCGCCCTTCATATCACTGCCGAGCCATTCGATCAACAGTCCTACCAGCGCATGGGTATAAAATTTTGCAAGAAATTCCCGGTCGTCTTCCGGCGCATCGATATCCGCGGTTTCCTTTTTAATGAACAGCAGCACATTGTTATAAGTCACTTTGTTCAAATAATCTTCCACCTGCTCGCGGCTGATGGATTTATAGATATGAAAAATAGCCTGTTTATGGATTGCCGCAAACTCGATGCCCTTTAAAAAAGCCTCCTGTAAACTGACATAATCGGTTTCACTGCCGATGATTTTTTGCGTTTCGGTACGGAATATTTCATCCACCAAAGCGTAAATATCTTCAAAATAATAATAGAAGGTGTTCCGATTGATCCCGCACCTGGTCACAATATCTTTTACAGTGATTTTATCAAATGCGCGCTCGGAAATCAATTCAATAAAAGCATCCATAATTGCTTTTTTCGTAAATTGCGCCATCCTATCACCTTCCGTTCGCCGATGATGCCGAAAGCGGCATCACACTCCTCTTGTTTTGGTTGCAAGGTTATTGTACCATAATAAACCCGTCTTTTCAAGCCAATGAAAACAAAAAAGATTTCTCCGTAATAATACGGGCGGATGCTCTTCAACCGCCCGCCAAATCAAGGTTTACATAAAACCGTTTGTTTCTCGCGGGACTACAAGCGATCAAAGAAAGGATGAAAAACAAGATTTTCATGCCTTCCCTCCGCCGGATCGACCGCCTGTTCAAGAGAGTGGCACACGCTGCCAGCCGGTTTTGCTCCACACAAGGCAAGAGGTAAAACCCGCCTGAACGGCCAGTTTCTCCGCCTGATCAAAGCCGAAAGTCAATTTGGTTTTAGAGTGGCAATCACTGGAAAACAGAATGTCGCCCCCATATTGCCGAATCATTTTCAAAATGGCAAAAGACGGGTAAGGCACTTGCCTGACGCCCCGCGCCATCGCCCCGGTGTTCACCTCAAACGGGGCGCCGGACGGGATCAGCCGTTTAACGGCATCCTCCGCCGCCGCCAAAAAGCGCCGGCTTTCCCCATAGCCGCAGGCTTCGCTGAACTTCGAGATCAAATCGAAATGCCCGATGATGTCAGCCCCCGTTTTTTGCACCACATTCCCCACCAGCGCAAAATACTCTTCCGCCAATCGGTCAAAATCCCCGCCATAGAACGAATCAACGGCATAGCGCAGGCTCTCGGCGTTATGATCCACCGAGAGATGCCGCCCCTCTTTTCGCACCGAATGCACCGAGCCGATCACATACTCATACGGCGCGGTGGATTCTTCGGAATAATAGTCCTGCTCGATTCCGCAAAAAAGGGCGATCTGCCCCTGATATTTTTCTTTCAGGCGGGCAATTTCCCGCTGATAGTTTGCCGCCATGCCCCGCGGCATACAAAAATCCAAGTCGGGCAGGTTATAACTGTGGGAAGAAAAGCCTAACGCCGAAAGCCCTTGCTCGATCGCCGCTGTTACCATGTCTTCCGCCAAGTCCGCCCCATCGCAAAAAGTACAGTGCGTATGAAAATTACAGTTGATCACCGGCCATTTTCTCCTGTTTCACTTTGTGATCGATCACATGGCGGGAAGCCAATTCCCGCTTGACATCTTCCACCGAAATGCCCATTTCCACCATCATCACCATCACATGATACGCCAGATCGGCAATTTCGTAAATGGTTTCTTTCTTATCGTTGGCTTTGCCCGCGATGATCACCTCGGTGGATTCTTCGCCCACCTTTTTTAAGATCTTATCTATGCCTTTTTGGAACAAATAGGAGGTGTAAGAACCTTCCGGCATTTCTTTCTTTCTGCCTTCCAGCAGGTCATACAGCCCCTCCATGGAAAACGCCGCGCGGTTTTCGCTTTCAAACACCGGGTGAGTAAAACAACTGTCGCTCCCGGTATGGCAAGCCGGGCCGTCTTTCTCCACCAAAACGGTCAACGCGTCCAGATCACAATCCGCCGTGATCGAAACAATGTGCTGATAATGCCCGCTGGTTTCCCCTTTCAGCCACAATTCCTGCCGGGAGCGGCTGTAAAAGCAGGTCAGTTCCTTTTCCATGGAAATGCGCAGGCTTTCCCGGTTCATATAGGCCAGCGTCAACACCTTGCCCGAAATCGCATCGACCACGATCGCGGGGATCAAACCGTTTTCATCAAATTTCAATTTTTCAATCTCGATCATTTTGTATACCTCACATTGATATTGTTTTGGGATAAGAGTTGTTTCAAATCGGCAATGGAAACTTCCCCGAAATGGAAGATCGAAGCCGCAAGCCCCGCCGAAACTTCGGGAACGGCTTCAAACAGCGTGACAAAATCCTGCGCACTGCCCGCGCCGCCCGAGGCGATCACCGGCACATTGACCGCGTCGCACACCGCGCGGAGCATGGAAAGATCAAAGCCTTGCTTCACCCCGTCGGTATCAATGGAATTGACTACCACTTCCCCCGCGCCGTTTTCTACACACTGCCGGATCCAACCGATCGCCTCCTTGCCGGTGTCATCCCGTCCGCCGCGGGCGAACACGCGGTATTCGCCGTTTACCCGCTTGATATCCGCCGAAATCACCACGCATTGACTGCCGTACTTTTCCGCCGCCTGCGAAATCAGATCGGGGTTTTGGATCGCGCCGGAATTCACGCTTACCTTATCCGCCCCGCATTTCAGCACCCGGTCAAAATCCTCGATGCTTCGGATGCCGCCGCCCACCGTAAGCGGAATGAAAATGCGGCTCGCCACTTCTTTTAAAATATCGGTAAAGATCCGCCGCCCGTCGCTTGAAGCGGTAATATCGTAAAACACCAGTTCGTCCGCCCCGCAGCGGCTGTAAAACTCTCCGAGTTCCACCGGGGAAGAAACATCCCGCAGGCCTTCGAAATTGACCCCTTTGACCACTCTGCCGTCCCGTACATCAAGGCAGGGGATAATGCGTTTGGTAATCATGTTGCCGCCTCCAATGCTTCCCGCAGATCAATCGCCCCGATATAATAGGCTTTTCCGATAATCGCGCCGGCAAGCCCCATTTCCCGCAAGGCCTTAATATCCTCGATGGAGGACACCCCGCCCGACGCGATCAGCGCCAGATCAAAACGATCGGACAATGCGCGATATAACGCGCGGTTGGTGCCCTGCATGGCGCCGTCTTTGGAAATATCGGTACAGATCACCGTTTTAACGCCGATCGCCTGCATCTTTTCGCAAAAATCAACCGCGCTGTATGCGGAATTCTCCATCCACCCGCGGATGGCGACAAAGCCGTCTTTGATATCCACCCCCACGGCGATCCTTTCTCCATAGCGGGCAACCGCCGCTTTTAAAAACCCTTCGTCTTCCACGGCGGCCGTGCCTAAAATCACACGGTCGATCCCGTTTTCCAGGTACTTTTCCACCGTTTCCATCGTGCGGATCCCGCCGCCGATTTCGGTAAACAACCCGGTTTCCCGCGCGATCTGCCGCACCACTTCAAAATTGGGAGTCGTGCCGCTTTTTGCGCCTTCCAAATCCACCAGATGCACCTGCCCGGCGCCGGCGTTTTCAAAAGCGCGGGCCACTTCCAGCGGCTGTTCGCTGTAAACCGTCATCTGCTGATAATCGCCTTGATACAGGCGCACCGCGCGCCCTTCAAAAAGGTCGATCGCAGGAAAAAGTTTCATGCCGTTTCCTCCGTTTCACAAAAGGCCCGCAGAATCGCAAGCCCGGTTTTTCCGCTCTTTTCCGGGTGGAACTGACAGCCCACAATGGAGCCGCGCGCGGCGGCGGCCGTCATCCTGACGCCGTATTCGGTTGCGGCGATGAGATTTTTTTCGCAATGATCCGCGAAAAAAGAATGCACAAAATAAACATGATCCCCGTTTTGAATGTGCCGGAAAAGGGATGGATTCCCCACCAGTTCCAATGCGTTCCATCCGATATGCGGAATGGGGAGCCGACCGGGCAATCTGCCTTGCATCGGCACCACTTCCCCTTCGATCAGCCCCAGCCCTTCATATTCTCCGAACTCATAACTCTTTTGGAACAGCAACTGCATCCCAAGACAAATCCCAAGCAGCGGCTTGCCGTTTTCCGCCTCTTGTTTGATCAGGCGATCCAACCCGTTCTTTTTGAGTTTTTCCGCCGCGTCGCCAAATGCGCCCACACCCGGCAAAATCAGTTTTTCCGCCTGCCGGATCACTTCGGGCGAAGAAGTTACGGCGCAATCCGCCCCCACCGCTTTCAAAGAAGAAGAAAGCGAAAACAGATTTCCCACACCGTAATCAATGATTGCGATCATCACAGTACTCCCTTCGTAGAAGGAATTTCATTCTGATGTGCCGCATCAATCGCCACCGCCGCCGCCAGGCTGCGCGCAACCGATTTGAACGCCCCTTCGATGATATGGTGGGAATTTCTGCCCGCCAACTGCCGGATATGCAGGGTGATGGCCGCGCTTCGCACAAATCCGAGGAAAAATTCCTCGGTCAGTTCCGTATCAAAATCGCCCACCTTTTGCGCGGGGATCTCTAACGCATAAGAAAGATGCGCCCTGCCGGAGAGATCCACCGCGGTTAAAATCAGGCTTTCATCCATCGGCAGCAGGAAACTGCCGTACCGCGTTACGCCCCGCTTTTCGCCCAACGCCTCTTTCAAAGCACTGCCCAGCGCGATCCCGATATCTTCCACCGTATGGTGATCATCCACCTCGGTGTCGCCTTTGCAGGTGAGGGTCAGGTCAAACCGTCCGTGGCGTGCAAAAAGCGTAAGCATATGGTCAAGAAAACCACAGCCGGTATGGATCCGGCTTTCCCCGCTCCCGTCAAGCGACAAGGCAAGTTGAATCTCTGTTTCGTTGGTTTTTCTGTTAATTTCCGCCGTTCTCATCTTCATCACCATCTCTTTCTAAAATGCAAACTGCGCTTTGATCTCCCGCAAAGCGGCAAGGAGCAAATCGGCTTCTTCCCTGCTTCCCACCGTGATGCGGTTGTACTCTTGAATGCGTTTCTGATCAAAATGACGCACCAAAACGCCCCGTTCTTTCAGGGCCAGATAAAGTGCTTGTCCACCGATTTTTTCATGCTTTACAAACACAAAATTCGCCATGGAATCGGTTTGCAAGAAGCCCATATCGGCCAATTCTTTTTTCATATATTCGCGGGTTTCCATGATTTTGAAACAGTTTTCCCGATAATACGCCGCCGCTTGAAGCGCCGCCCTTCCCGCCGCCTGCGTCAGCCGATCCACATTGTACGGGTTGGTGGAATACTTGATCCGTTCAAGGTCTGCGATCAGATCCCGGTGCCCGATGGCAAACCCGAGCCGAGCCCCCGCCATGCTGCGGGATTTGGAAAAGGTTTGTATGACCAGCAGGTTTTCATACCGTTTAGTCAGTTTCACGGCGCTGGTGCCGCCGAAATCGATATACGCCTCGTCGATCACCACCACGCCGCCCGGATTTTTCGAAACGATCCGTTCGATCTCTGTGATCGGCAGCAAAAGCCCGGTCGGTGCGTTGGGATTGGCAATCACGATCAGATTGTTTTTTCCGTCATACATCGCGGTGTCAATGCGAAAATCCTCCGTCAACGGGATCACATCGGCCGAAATCCCGTACAACGCGGCAAAAACGCTGTAAAACCCGTAGGTAATATC
>CACXFE010000112.1 GCA_902766855.1 Oscillospiraceae bacterium
TACCCCGTAGGTTTTTGCCAGGGCTTCTTTCAGTTTGGTACAAGCGGGATCGTTATACAACCGCAAAGCACGGATCTCCTCCCCGTTTACCGCGGCTTCCACTTCCGGCGGCGGCGGGTAGGGCGATTCATTGGTATTCAATTTCACAAATTGCCGATCCTGCGGCTGCTCCCCCGGAACATAAGCCCGCAAAGAAGCCAGCTGTTTTCGTAAATATCTGCTCATGTGTTTTCGCTCTCCATCCGTACCGTGGCACTCCTGGCGTGCGCCTGCAACCCTTCTTTTTCGGCAAACAGCGCCACTTTATGCGCCACCTTGCAAAGCGCCTCTTTCGTGTAATAAGTATACTGCGATTTTTTTACGAAATCATCCACCGATAAGGGGCTGGAAAACCGCGCCGTGCCGGAAGTGGGCAGTGTGTGATTGGGGCCGGCAAAGTAATCGCCAAGTGCTTCCGGGCAATACCGCCCCATAAAGATACTGCCCGCGTTTTTAACTTTATCAAGATACGCAAAAGGATCATCCACGCAAAGTTCCAAATGTTCGGGGGCGATTTCATTCGCAACATCAAACACTTCGGCAAGATTCTCCGCCACAATGATTTTCCCGTTGTTTTCGATCGAAACCCGGGCGATTTCTTCCCGCGGCAGAAGCGGCAGTTGCTTTTCCAGTTCCTCCTGCACGGCGGCGGCCAGTTGCTCGCTGTCGGTTACCAACACCGCGCTTGCCATTTTATCATGTTCCGCCTGCGAAAGCAGATCCGCCGCGACAAACGCGGGATTGCTTTTTCCATCCGCAATCACAAGGATTTCGCTCGGCCCCGCGATCATATCAATGGATACCCTGCCGAACACCTGGCGTTTTGCCTCCGCTACAAACGCATTCCCGGGGCCTACGATCTTATCCACCTTCGGGATGGTTTCGGTACCGTATGCCAATGCCGCGATTGCCTGCGCGCCCCCGGTTTTGAAAATGCGGTCTACCCCCGCGATCTTCGCCGCCGCCAGAATGGCGGGGTTGATCTTTCCGCTCGGCATTGGCGGGGTGGTGATGCAAAGTTCTTTACAACCCGCGATTTTCGCGGGGATACTGTCCATCAGCACGGTGGAAGGATATGCCGCCGTACCGCCCGGCACATAAAGTCCCACCCGCTCGATCGGGGTGATTTTCTGCCCGGTTACCACGCCGTCTTTTTCATTGAGAATAAAACTGTTGCGCACCTGGGCTTGGTGGAAAGCGCGGATATTCGCGCTTGCTTCCCGCAACACTTCAAGAAACTCCGGCTCTACCAGCGAAAAGACTTCTTCGATTTCCGCCTCGCTCACTTCCACCGAAGAAAGGGTCGCCTTATCAAACCGCGCGGCATATGCGATCAGGGCGGCATCCCCTTCCCGCCGCACCGTTTTGATAATCTCCGCGACAATATCCGACACATCGGTCGCCGCTGTGCCGCGGGCAAATATTTCCTCCGCCGCAACTTCACCGTATTTCAGTATTTTAATCATGTTTCCTTCTCCAAACCTTTTAAAAGTTCTTTTTTGATCCGCTCGATTTTTTCCGTTTTGAATTTATAAGCGGCTTTGTTTGCAATCAACCGCGCACTGATCGGCACCACGGTTTCGATCGGTTCCAAATTGTTTTCTTCCAGCGTTTTCCCGGTTTCCACAATATCCACGATCACATCGGACAAATTCAGGATGGGCGCCAACTCGATAGAGCCGTTCAAATGGATCAGTTCAATTTCGCGGCATTTTTCCGCGTAATACCGCCGCGCGATATTGGTGAATTTTGTCGCCACGCGCAATGTTTTGGCGGTATCATCCCGAAAACCTTTTTTCGCCGCTACCGCCATGCGGCAAACGCCCGCTTTCAGATCCAGTAATTCGTACACATCCGGCGTGTATTCAAGCAGAATATCCTTTCCCGCAACGCCGATATCCGCCGCGCCGCGCTCCACATAAATCGCCACATCCGAAGGCTTTACCCAAAAATAGCGGACGCCGCGCTCCCGATTTTCAAAAATCAGTTTCCGGCCGGTTTCCAGTACCGCCGGGCACTCAAATCCCGCCGCGGCAAACATGGCGTAAATCTTTTCCCCCAGCCGGCCTTTCGGCAGGGCAATATTCACGAAGCCGTCATGGCCTGATTCCTGCTTTTCCTCCGCGTGTTCCAGTGTATCGAGGTACACCGCAAACCCGATTGCGCCGGCGTTGCGCCCCATTTTGCGCATCAGCTTGTCATACCGGCCACCCGAAAGCACCCTGGTGGCAATGCCGCTGATGTACCCTTTGAAGACCACGCCGCTGTAATACGCCGCCGAATCCACAATGGAAAAATCCAGCCGCACATTTTCGCCGTGACCCGCTTCTTTGGCATTTTGCAAGATCTCGCGCAGTTCCTCCGCCGCCTCTTTTGCGGGGGCGGACGCGCATTTCTCCCCGACGGCTTCCAGCGCCGTGAGCGCATCGGGATAACTTTTGATCAGAACTTTCAGGGTTTCAAATTGCTCCGCCGTGGTTGCTTCTTTCAGTGCGCCGCCGTTTTTGCGGCGAATGGCTTCCATCGCCTCGCGCCTTGCTTCACCTTGCAGTCCCGCTTCGTCTAAAATGGCCGCGACCAACGCCACATGGGAAAGTTCCAACACAAAATCCGGGCTGATCAACGCTAAACTTTGCAAGGCAAGCGCGATCACCTCGCCTACATCCTGCGCGGTCAAAGAGCCCATACATTCCAGCCCCGCCTGCATGATTTCTTTGAAAGTGTGCGAGCCATCCGCAATGCGGTAAACATTTTCGTTATAGTACAGTTTCTGCACCCTGCCGCCGTCTTCCTTGAAATTTTTTAAGATCGAAAGCGTGACATCGGGTTTTAAAGCCAGCAATCTGCCGTCGGCGTCGTTAAAGGTGATGATCCCGTCCGACACCAGAAAATCCTTGTTGGAGGAATACAGATCGTATTCTTCAAACTTGCTCATTTTAAAGGGGGCGTATCCATGTGAGCGGTAAAGTTTCCGCAAAGCGAAAACCGCTTTTTCTTCTTCCTTTAAAATGCTTTCATCAAAACTCATGCTTCTTCCTCCATGCGCGCAAGTACCGTGCGATAGCCGCCGCTTCCGTAACGGATGCATCGGCTGACGCGGCAAATGGTGGCCGTGCTGGCGCCGGTGATCCGGTTGACATCCAGATAACTTTTTCCCTCGTTCAACAACTTGGCAACTTCCAGCCGCTGAGCGATCGCCTCGGTTTCCTGAATGGTGCAAACATCACTGAAAAACGCCGCGCACTCTTCCTCGCTTTGTAAAGACAGAATGGCTTGATACAGCCGCTTTGCCCTTTCTTCATTTCCTTTGTTCATTTGACCGACTCTCCTATTGATAATACTTGCATATTTTAACACATCACCGTGATAAAGTCAAGACAAAAAATCCTGATCAAAAAAGACCGCCGCGAGCGCTCAACAGAGGAGGCCCCGCTGCGATCTTTTGATCTGTTCTTTTGGTTAAATCTTACCCATGATTTATTTTCGCACATCCCGGTCGCCCTCAAAAAAGAGCGCCAATGTCCCCGGCCCCACATGCGACCCGGTGACCGGCTCGTAACACACGGTCAAAATCTCTTTCGGCGGGTGGGCTTTTCGAATCAACCCGGCAAGAAGTGCCGCGTCCTCCGGGCAGTCCGCATGGGCAATGCCGACAATCTGCTCTTTGGCGTTGACCGCCGCTTGCCGATACTTTTCCGCCAGCATTTCGATTGCCTTTTTTCGCCCCCGCGCTTTGGCATAGGTTACGATCTTTCCTTCTTCGCTCCCTTTTAAAAGCGGTTTGATTTGGAAAACCGTACCAACCACCGCCACCGCGCCCGAAATTCTGCCGGTTCTTTTCAAGTGCATTAAATCATCGACCGTAAAAACCGAACACATGCAGGTGCAAAAATTTCGCAGCATCTTTGCCGCGCTGTTTAACGAAACCCCGCTATCCCGCAGATCCGCCGCTTTTAAAGCGGGGATCCCTTCGCCGAGCGAAGCGGTCAACGCATCCACCAGTTTGATCCGGCGATCGGGGAATTCTTCACACAAGGTTTCCGCCGCCAGTTCCGCCGAATGGAAAGAACCGCTGATCCCCGAAGACATCCCCACAAACAACAGGTCATTTCCTTCTTGTAAAATCGGGCGCATCACCTCGGCATATTGCAAAGGATTGATTTGAGAGGTCGTCACGATCGCGCCGTTCCGTATTTTGTTATAATAGGCTTTCCCGTCAAACTGTTCCGTATCGATGCAAGTGTGTTCCTCGCCGCCCACGAAATACGGGAACGCAATCACACGGATCTCGCGTTCTTTTAAAAGTTCACTCGGCAGATTTGCCGAAGTATCTGTCATTACACAGTAACTCATTGGCTTCGCTCCGAACATATGCTTTTTTGTCGAAGAGAGAAACCTCCCTTCAGCCTTTTCATCATACCTGCTTTCATCAAAAAAAGCAATCTACCCTTCTTCCGGCAATCTCTACCGATCAAAAGAGGAACTCTACTGCGGCGATAGTCGGCTTTGTTAGGGCATTGGCAATGAAAAGCCGTAATAGAATTGATTTTTTCAAAAATGAAACGATCCCGGCAGAGAACCCTTCCCTGCCAGGATCGTTACGAAAAACCGATCCCCGACTTTTATATTACAGTCTGCCGATAAACCCTATTGGCAGACTACGACGCCGGAAACGGTGTCAATTTGTTTTTCCGGCGACAGGTGCGGCGGAAAAACACCTTGTAAAGCGGTTTTCAAGAATGCGTGGGTGGTATTGGTGGGAGCAGAGTGCAGCCCGAAAATCCCCCGGATTTTCAGCGAACAGCATTTTCGCCAAGAGCGTATCGCCTTTTTCGACATGCTCTTTTATATTGTATATTCCATTCCAAGCATTTTATATTTCGCTCCCGCCATGGTGTTGTATGGCAGTTGCTCCCACTCGCTGTCCCCCACGATTTCCCGGATCGCCGCAAGGTTTTCCGGCGTATCAACAATCCCGGGGATCAACGGCGTGCGAAACAGGTGCGGTTTGCCGCTCTGCTTTAAAAAACGCAGATTTTCAAGGATTTGCTCATTCCCGACGCCGGTAGCCTGCCGGTGCTTTTCGCTGTCCGCCAGTTTAACATCCATGATCACGAAATCCAATTTGTCGATCACCGTCCGGAACAGTTCCCCCGCGGCATATCCGCTTGTTTCGATACAAAGGGGAAACCCTTTAAGTTCATCGATCAATTCCAAAAGAAAGGCGGGTTGAAAAAGCGGCTCTCCGCCCGAAAAGGTAAATCCGCCGAACGCATCGCCAAGCGGCTCTGCGGATTTTTTAAGTTCTTCCGCCAGTTCTTTTGTTTCCACCGTTCTGCCGGAAACGGTCAGGCAGTTTTCGGGGCAAATATGCAAACATCTGCCAAACGGTTGGCATTCGGGGTGGTTACACGGCTTAAAGCAAAGCCCGCAATGCCGGCAACGGTTTTCCTTGACCATCAACTGCGGTTTTTGCGTAAACCCCTCGGGATTATGGCACCAATGGCAACGCAGCGGGCAACCTTTGAAGAAAACCGTTGTTCGGATGCCCGGCCCGTCATGCACCGCCATTTCTTTTATGTCAAAGATTGTTCCAGTCATTATATACTTTTTATTACAGTACGAGCATTAAAAATCCCGATTTTTTTTGCACCGTTTTCATTTGGATGAAGACCATCAATTAAGTCTCGCCCGTTTTCCCCTTCTTTTTCATAAATGCCACATATACCACAACGGAATGTGTCGATAAAGATCACATCGGAAATTCTATCACAAACAGCGGACATCAAATTGCGTTTGTATAGGATTGAATGATATGAGCGAACTGTTTCTACTGCTTGAATGGGAGAACAGAAGCAAATCTTTGCTTCTGGGTAAAAGTTGCGAAGTTTTTCATATATATATCGCATAGCACCTGACCATGTAAAACAATCAACATCTCGTATTTCGACCTTAAGATTATCCCTGATAAATTGATCACCTACAGCATCAATATTGCATTTTTCTTTGACAAAGTCATCGTTTGTTCCGGCTGCGATAATGATTAAATCAAAACTATCATATTCTTTACACCGAGAATAATGTTTGTTTTTAGGGTCCTTACCTCTTGCAAGTTTTTCAATTTGATTAGCGACAACATTTTGTTTGTAATTTGTATTATCGCCTAAAAATTCAGGATTACCGTCAAACTCAACAAAGGTTCTACTATTGGAAAGTCTAGCACCTGATACCGCAAGGTTTACAAAAAATAGCGGTTCTATTATTTCATTAAAATACTTAATCCAACCTCTATCACTCACACCAAGTGCAGTAATACTATCACCCAAAAACAATATTTTCTTATTTTTATAGTCCATAATTTCTCCTTATACTGAGTATATCTGCCGTGCCAACACCTGATCCTGATATTCCTTATCCAGTTCCACGAAATAGGCGCTCCAACCCCAGATACGCACCACCAACTGCCGGTGGTTTTCGGGATGGATTTGCGCGTCTTTCAGTTTTTCCACATTCACGGCATTCAGTTGCAACTGGTGGCCGCCCCGGTCAATAAACGCTTTGACGATCCTTCCCACCTTTTCTACACTTTCCTCATCGGTGAACAAGGTCTGGTGGAATTCCAGCGTCAAAGGCCCGCCATTGATCGCGCGCTCAAAATGCGGTTTGGTCATCGAGCCGATCACCGAAATCGGCCCTTTGATCGGTGCAAACAGCGAAACCGAGAAGTTGGTGCCGAGCGGTTCGCCTTTCCTTCTGCCGTCGGGCGATGCTCCGATTTCATCCGCGTGCCACAGATAATACATGGCACTGCCCGTGCCGGCGCGGAAGTGACCGCCGCGGTCGTTTCTTCTGCCTTCCAGCGCATCGGCAAAGGTATCCAGCAGCGCCACCACGATTTGGTCTACCCGGTCATCATTATTCCCGACCTTCGGGGTTTCGTAGCGTAATTGATGCAAAAACGCGGGGGTTTCTTCAAAATTGCCGTCCACAGCCCGCAGGTATTCCTCTTTCGAAATGCTCTTCTCGTCAAAAATATACTTCCTGATCGCATACAGGCTATCCGCCGCCGTGGCAATGCCCGTTCCGTGAATGCCGTAATTGTTATACTTTCCGCCGGTATAAATATCACAATCCATCAGCACATTCATAAAGGGCGACGGCACAAACCAAAGGTTTTCAAGCCCCTGGCAGATCTCCTCACACTGTGCATGAATGCGGCGTTTGGTTGCCTCGAAAAAGTCCTCATATGTTTCGCTTGCCATAAGATCCTGATGAAACGCTTCATCCACCGCCTTCGCATAGGAAAGCGCGCCGATATTCGCCACATCCGCTCCCACAAAGGGAATGATAAACTCCCAACAAGCGGCAACGGTGTAGTTGACGGCGTCGGCAGGGTCATAGCCGAGTTTTTCCAGTGCCGGAATCACCACATCGTCATTCGAATACTGCGGGAAGCCGAGCCCCGCCTTGGTAAGATGGCTTGCTTTGGTATAAATTTCCTCCGGCGTATCTTTGCAAACGCGCAAATTGATTTTTGGATCGATCAGCAGATTCTCTTCACTGGCTTTCAGGCACAATTCCGATAAGAGGTTGAACACCTCATTGCCGTTTTCATCCTTGCCGCCGAGCATCATGCTCTGTCCGTTATCTCCCTGCTGCACGCCGACATACAGATCGCTGTCTTTATTAAAAGAAAGGAAGAAATCTTCCAACAGATCAAGAGCGGTTTCTTTGGTCTGCGCCCCGTTATCCAAATCCGCTTTCAAATAGGGGTACATATATTTGTCGAAGCGACCGACGGTATTGTGATAATTTCCTTCCAGCCACACCCCGAAATGCAGAATGCGGAAAAACTGCAA
>CACXFE010000113.1 GCA_902766855.1 Oscillospiraceae bacterium
GCAAAACTGGATGTTCCTTCGGTAGAGAAGAAGGTGCAGGATATCAACGATTCACAAGATGATGATCTTACGGATAATCCGTGGCAGGACTCCGCCGATCATGATGTAGGGGACACGGTGCCTTTCATGATCACCGGTACCTTACCGAGCAATTACAGTGAATACGATACCTATTATTTCCGATTCACCGATGAAATGAGCAACGGTTTGACCTATCAAAACAATGCCAAGGTCTTTGTGGAAAACAGCGGCGTTGAAACCGAAATTACCGATCAGGCGGTCATGGAAACAACGGCAACCGCCGAAGGAATCACCCTTACGATCACTTACCCCGATTTAAAATTGCTGACCGGCGTGACGATTGATCAAAACAGCAAAATCATCGTTCGGTATACGGCGTTGCTCAACGAAAACGCAATCATGGGCGGCACCGGCAACCAAAACACGGTTTTCCTGACCTACTCCAACAATCCGAATCCCGGCGGCACCGGGACCGGCACCACCCCGAAAGACAAGGTGGCGGTTTTCACCTATCAGGTGCAAGTTGACAAAGTGGATGAGAACAACGCGCCGCTTGAAAACGCCGGCTTTACCCTGTATAAAAAGGACGGCGGAAACGCCTGGCAGGTTGTGAAAACCTTTGCCGGAGGAAGCGACACCAGTTTCGTATTCACCGGGCTTGATGACGGTGACTATAAGTTGGTGGAATCCACAGTGCCGGAAGGCTACAACAAAATGGAAGATTTAGAGTTCACCATCACCGCCACCCATGATACTTCTTCGCCGGATCCGGCTTTGACCGAACTGAACGGCGCTGATACGGACGGTGCCGTGGTAACATTATCCGGCACACAGCAGGCTTCTGTCAGCCTCAGTACCGGCACGATTGCCTCCACGATCGTGAATAAAGCCGGTTCTGTTCTGCCGATCACCGGCGGGATCGGTACCACCATTTTTTATCTGATCGGCGGATTGCTGGTGGTGGGCGCTATCCTCTTTTTTATCACAAGAAAACGAATGAAATCGGATGAATAGACGGCGATCGTTGTATGATGAAAAAACATTTGCCGACGGTAGCCCTTGCTTTGGTTTTCTTACTGGGAAGCGGGTTGCTGCTTTACCCCTCTGTCAGTGACTATTGGAATTCCCTGCATCAATCCAAAGCGATTGCAGGGTATGTGCAATCGGTGGCAACAACCGCCAAAGAGCGGCAAGAGCAACTGTTGGCACAGGCGCGGGAATACAATCGCGGCATCCGTGAAAACGGGGTTTGTTTTACATTGTCGAAAAATGCGCTGCGGGAGTACCGCGATACCTTAAAATTAGACGATTCCGGCATAATCGTAACGATCGAGATCCGCAGTATCGGGTGCAGTTTGCCGATCTATCACGGAACGGATGAAGCCGTATTGCAGGTTGCCGCCGGTCATCTGGCGGGGAGTTCTTTGCCGGTGGGCGGAGAAGGTACGCATTGTGTTCTGTCAGGGCACCGCGGATTGCCTTCCGCCAAATTGTTTTCGGATTTAAACCGCTTGGAAGCAGGGGATACTTTTGTACTGCAAACCCCGGGCGAAACCTTGACCTACGAGGTGGAGTCTTTGCAAATCGTATCCCCTTCGGATACCTCGGCGCTGATGATCGAGGACGGTGCGGACTTATGCACCTTGGTGACTTGCACCCCTTACGGGATCAATACGCACCGCCTTCTCGTGCGGGGAAGACGAGTACCGAACAGTGCGGCGTTAAACGGTCGGGTTTGCGCGGAAGCCTTGATTTTAAAGCGCGAACTGGCGGCGATACTGTTTGCCGTGCCGATCAGTCTGATCCTTTTGATCGGTCTGACGGTTTCGAGCGAAATCAGAAAAAGAAAAAACGAAGTGCGCAAAAAAATCGGGTTAAAATAGGGGATGATATGCTTGAAAAACAGGGGAGTGCGCGGAATAAAAGCGATGATCGCAAAACTGCCGGTTTTAGCAGTTTGTGTTGTTGCGTCTTCCTTCTTTACGGCTGCGGCAACCCCTTTGCCGGATCTTGAATTTCCGTGTTCCGTGAAACTGGATCTTCCAGACACGATACAGGGAACGGTGGAACTTTACCGCGTTGCAGATTCCCGCTTTCGCGGGGAAGAGATTTTGTGGCAATTTACCGACGACTTTGCGTCTTGCGGGATCTCGGCAGAAGCGATCGACTATAAGAAAGATGCCGAACTGCTTTTCCAATATGCCAAAAGCCATTCCGTGAAAGCACAGGCATCCAAACCGGCAGCCACGGAGGAATCGGCGTTTTCCGATCTTTCCGCCGGGCTGTATCTGATCGGCCATGCAGAAAAGCAAGAAGGAGAACAAGGGTTTTTACCGTTTTTAATACCGCTGCCGTTTTACTCACAAACAGACGGAATGTATTTATATACGGTCACAGCGGCGCCGAAAATCGGGCTCCCGGTTTCTCCGCCTCCGCCGCCGGTCACCCCGCCCGACCGATTGCCGCAAACCGGCCAACTGATATGGCCGATCCCCGTTTTCGCTGTTATCGGAGTTCTTTGCCTTTTTATAGCATTGGCTTCTATTAAACGAACACGCGCCGTGACAATTATTTCGCTTTTGGTGATCGGGATTTTAGCGTTACTTTTTTCGGCCGGGCTGACCTCGTATAACATACGCGAATCGAATGAAGCGGGAGAACAGGCACAATCGGTACAGGAAGAACTGACCGCCGTTATCCAAAACCATTCGGCTGAGAAAGGCGATCTTTCTTCTATGACCATACAAGGCAAAGAGGTGATCGGGTTGTTGGCGATCCCTTCTGAACAGTTGGAATTACCGATTATCGGCAAGTATGAAGAAAAGGATCTGAAAGTTTCTCCTTGCCGCTATGCCGGCTCATTGGAAACAAAAGATTTGGTCATTGCCGGTCACAACTATCAAACCCATTTCGGCGTTTTACGGAATCTGACGCCGGGCGATCAGGTTCTGTTCACCACCGTCAAAGGCGATTGTTACTGCTTTACCGTCAGTACCATCGAGATTTTGTCACCGCGGCAAACAAAAGAGATGCTCACCGCCGATGAGTGGGATCTTACTTTATTTACCTGCACGGCGTCCGGCAGGGATCGTGTTGCCGTTCGTTGTGTGGAAGGGGCCGTCCTCCTTTCTTGAAAAGGAAAAGAAAATATGCTACAATGACAATGGAAAAGATCGAAAGCGGGCGGTAAAAAAGCATGGAAATGAACACACAAGGCAATTATACGAATGCGCTTTCCCGTGAAGCCATTGTGCGGGAATTATTTGAAACCTATGAAAGTTTATATGATATTGATGTGGACACTTCCACCTATCAATGTTATCATGAAAGCGATTCTTACAGCGCATTGGAACTGGAAAGCTGCGGCATGGATTTTTTTAAGGCGATTGTCGCAAACATTCCGAAAACCATTTACCATGAAGACCGGGAGTATGTTCTGCATATGCTGCAAAAAAATAACATGCTCAAAGTCTTAAAAAAAGAAAAATATTATACCGTTGTTTACCGGCTGATGTTGGATGGAAAGCCGGTTTATCATAAAGTCCGCGCCACCATGGAAACGCTGAACGGGCGGCCGCATATTTTGCTTGGCGTGCGCAATGTGGAAGAAACGGTACGCGAGGAAAAAAAGCACGAGGCCACCGTGGCTTCTTTGCATCAAAAGGAAAAAAATCACCTGGAAGCAATTCTGGCAAGCGCCTGGGGCTATTTGGAAGCAAATCTTACCAAGGACATTCTTTTAGAATGTTCCCCCGATTTTATGGAGCGATGCCGGCTTTCCTTTGCGAGAAAAAAGCCTACGCGTTACAGCGATTTGCAAAAACAATTTTGTATGCAAATGGCGGCGGAAAATTCC
>CACXFE010000114.1 GCA_902766855.1 Oscillospiraceae bacterium
TCCACCGCGGCGGACAGCGGCTCTAAACTGTCTTTGATCTCTTGTATATCGGTAACCCGGCGATACCGCCCGAACAAAGAAAAAACTTTTTCTTCCTCGGTTTGATAAGTATTTTGCAGTTGCTCCATTTCGGCCATGCAAGCCGCCAGCAGTTCCTTTTGCCTGTCAAGCAATGCGCTGTTACTGCCAAGCGCCGCCTCGATCGCGGAAAGTTTGGTGCGTGCCGCCGTCAGGTCTTGCAAAATCTTGTTGTCTTCCTCTTGCCGTGCGGCGATCCGCGTTTTCAACGCCGCCGCCTGTTTCGCCGCCTCTGCATCAGCCTTGCGGGCTTTTCCGCGCAAAACAGCCGCAATTAAAGCCGCGACCAGGGCACACCCCGCCGCGATGCCGCCCGGCACAAACCAATGCAGCACAAACAGAACGACCGCCGCAACGCTTGCCGCTGCCGCTGTGATCCATAACCCGGCGATCGCTCCGCCTTTTCCCCCGTTTGGCGCGGCGGTAACCGCTTCCAGCGCTTTTTGTTCCTCACGGAGTTGCCGTGCGGTTTCTTCCCGCCGGTTTTCCATTTCCGCAAGTGCGCGGGTAAGCGCCGCCGCTTTTTCGGGCGAAACTTCCTCTCCCGGGTTTTCCGCCAGCCGGATGCTTTCTTTTAATCGTTCGGCTTCTTCGGTTTTTCCGCGCACTTTTTCCGCCGCCGCCTCGGCTTTGCCGATGCCGAATCCTACTGTTTTCACAAACACTTCGTCTATGACGCCCCCATCGGAGAAGGCGAGTGTTTCATTTTGTTTGTCCAGTTTTGTTTTTAATTCCAATAATTCACGCAATTTTACCGCATCGCGCACGGCCTGTTCACTTTCGATGCGCTGCTTCAATTCCCGCGCCCGCACAATTTTCCGGTCGATCTCCTCCGCCGCGGCCGCTCTTTGTTTTTTCCCGCTCTCATAGGTCTGCAAAAAGGATTCCGCCGCCAATAAACGCTCTTTCAGCGCGGCGATCCGCGCCACCGTTTTATCGTATTCCCCGCTTTTTCCGTTTTTGGATTGCAAAGTACGGTGCGCTTCTTCCAACCGTTTATGTACGGTAGCATAAGAAACCGATTCTTCCCCCGTGGTGATCATATTGGCCAGTTTGGAATTGATTTCCCCGTCAGCCTCCGGGTTTTCTTCCATCCCGCCGGTTTGCCCGATGAAAACACTGCGTTCAAACGCCGCGGCGGATAAGCCGAAAAATTTCATGCCGATCTTGCCGGTCACCGCTTGCCGCGTGCCGAAATCCAGATCGCACAAAGTCAATTTATCGGTTGCATTCGAGTTTTTAAACTCCCGTTCCAAGCGGTACCGCCTGCCGTTATGCTCAAATTCCACACTGCCCGCCATGGGTGCGCCGTCCCACGGCATATATTTTTTACGCGGATTTTTTGCGACCTGCGAAGAGCCGCGTTCATTCCCGTAAAACATCATCTTGATAAAATTCATCGCGGTGGATTTCCCGTTTTCGTTTTCCCCGATCACCACATTGAAGCCATCGCGGAACTCAATTTCCCGTTCCTTTAATCCGCCGAAAGCGGTAATATGCAATTTACTGATCTTCACGATATTCCACCTCTGTACTGAACGCGCGCAAGCCCAGTTTCAGCGCCTGTCGGTATACTTCTTTCTCCGCGTCGGGGGCGTTTTGCTCCTTTTCCAGCATTTTTTTAACAAACAGCCCTTTCAGCGAAATCTCCCCCGCCAGTTTTTCTGTATCGATTTCCGGCTCGGTGCGGTCGATCACCTTGACAAAATAAACCTCCGCCGCCACTCTGCCGGTGATCTCGTTCAAATCGGGGATGACTTCTTCGGGCAGGGTGCCGGTCAAAATCACTTTATACAAATGATCGGCATAATCCGCGCCATGTGCCTTGATCGCGGCAAGCACCCGCTCACTGATCGCGGCGGAAGAAATTTCACCCGTCACTTCCACTTCCTCCACCAAATGGCGGCGGCGGGACAGCGGGACAAATTCCATTTCGCACCCGTTTTTGGTGATTTCCCCGATATATACGCCTTTTTCATCCAATTCATCGAACCCCTGCCCCTCCGGGCAGCCGCAATACGCAAAGGAAGTACCGCCCAATTTGCCGACCGGGGTGCGCTTGTGTACATGGCCGAGCGCCAGATAATCCATGCGGCAAGCCTTTACAAACGCCGGGGTAATCGCATTGTAATCCGATTGCAGGTCGCTTTTCAAATCGCCGTGCTGCACCATCAGATTGATGATGTCATCCTCCGGCGGCAGGATCGAAAACCGTTCCTCCCCCCGCA
>CACXFE010000115.1 GCA_902766855.1 Oscillospiraceae bacterium
GGGATCAGCCCGGTTTCCTCTTTGCCTGTCGAAAAAACCAAATCAACAACTTTGCGCCGTTTTCGGCGCAATTTTTGTTTTCCGGCGGCAGGTGCGGCGGAAAACTCCTTATAAGCGAAACCCGTTTATAAAGGCGGGTTTCAGGGGTACAGGGGTGGTATTGGCGGGATAGAGAGCAGGCCAAAAATCGTTGGTTTTCGGGCGAACGGCATCCCCCTCCAAGAAAAGGTCACTCCGCCGGCGCCAACACCGTGCCCGGGTAATAGTGGGAAAGAATCTCCCGGTAGTCCGCCCCTTGCCGCGCCATCACGCTTGCGCCGTACTGGCTCATGCCAACGCCATGCCCGTACCCGTAAACCGTGAAGAGAAAGCGCCCGTCCTTCCATTCCACATCGAAGGCGGCGGAGCGCAGCCCTAAAAGCGCCCGAACGCGGGAGCCTTTGAGGGTTTTGCCGCAAACCGTGATTTCCAGCACCGTGCCGGAAGGGGTTTTTTTGATCCCGCTGAAATAGGCGGCGGGTTCGCCGGAGAGGGAGCATTCCTCTGTAAACTTTTGCGCCAGTTCTTCGGCGGAAAAGGCGGCGGTGGTGCGATAATCGGGGGCAAGCAGATCGCCGGGGCTTGCCACCGCCCGTAAATACGGCAGGTCGCCGCCCCAAACGCTTTCACAGGCTTCGGTGCGGCCGGGGGAAATGGCGTGGTAGGCGGCCATAATCAGTTCCCCGTTGAATAGCAAACGCTCCCCCCGCACCGCCGAAAGCGCGGCTTCGATCGTCTTTTCGCAGTCGTCGGCACGGTCGCCCCATTTTTTTCGCGCCTCCTCCCGCGGCAGAAAACTTTGATCGAGGGAAGGGTCGGTAGTGAGGTCGTAAGAGCGGTCGGCATTCTGTTCGCGGCGGCGGCAGGCAAAGGTATAGGCCGCCACCGCTTGCGCTTTCAGGGCTTCCTCCCCGTAGGACGCCGGCATTTCCGCCGCCACCACGCCGAAGAGATAGTCCTGCTCGGAAACGGTGGAAACAGAGCCGTCCGCCAGGTTGCAAACCCGGAAAGAGCGGTCGGACCGGGCGGAGCGGTCGCCGTTTTCGGCGGGCGGCGCAGAATCCTTCAAAAAAGGTTTGTCCATCGTGAAAAGCGGGGTGATCAGCAGTACGGTAAGAACAAAAAATGCGGAAAAGAATATTTTTTTCATACAGGTTTCCTGCCTTTGGTATTGACATTTTTTCTCATTCAAGATACAATAACAGTATCCCTTTCGGGCGGATAATAATATGTATGCGGGGTCGTCCCGTTTCATGAATACGGAGGAAAAAGATGAAGTACGGAAAATTGATGCTGTTTTGGTGGATCGCGCTGCCGGTCAGCCTGTTGATGCGGTTGTTTCAATTATTTTTCACGGTGGATCGCGGCACCGGCTTCTTTTTGCAGGAGCAGAAAACGGTGGGCGTGGTGCTGACGGTGCTGATCGGCGTGTTTTGCGCGGTTTCGGTGATTCTGGCGTTTACCTCGCACCGCCGGCCGGAACACCCCCCGAAGAAAAATCTGCCGATCGCGCTCGGCGCGCTTTTGGCGGCGGCGGCAACGGGGCATGAATTGGTACGGGAATCCTTCTCGGGCACGGTGCTTCGTTGGCAACTCACCTTGCTTGCCGTGGCGGGCGTCGCGGCGGTGGCGTGGTTTGCGGCTTTCGGACTTTCGCAGATCCTGCCGCTTCGGGTACCGCCTGTTTTGGCGGCGATCCCGGCGTTTTATATGGTCATCCGCATTATTTGCGCGTTCACTTCGATTTCCTCGCTGGCGCTGATTTCGGATAACCTGCTTTTAATGGCCGCTTACTGCACGGCATTGCTCTTTTTTATCCAACTCGGGAAACTGTATAACGGGCTGGAAGGGGACAGCAACTTCCGCAAATTGCTGGCGTCCGGGTTGGCGGCGGTCCTGCTTTGCCTGACGCAAAGCATCCCCCATATCGTGATCAATCTTTGCACGGAAGGGTATCATCACACATCGGATGCCGCCAATGCGTCGGTTCTGGCGTATGGGGTGTTGATTTTGGCGTTTACTCTTTCACATTTTTCGAAACGGAACATGGAAGCCGTATGAGGATGCGCAGAAAAAAGCATTTGGAAGATCGCGTTGCCGCGGTTTCCGATGTGCTGTTGATCAGTGAGATCGACGAAGACCAGCGGAACTTTCAAACCGCAGTGCTTTCGCCGGAATATATCGAGTTGGAAAAATGGTTTCCGCACCGTGCCCCGCTGTATTTGGAGATCGGGTGCGGCAAAGGCGGGTTTGCCGCCGAATTTGCGCGCACACATCCCGAAATCAACCTGCTGGCGGTGGAAAAGAGCGCCAATGTGATCGTCAGCGCCTGCGAAAAGGCGATCGAACAGGGGCTTGATAACCTGCGGTTTATCAAATGCGGGGCGGAGTATCTGCCGCGTTATCTGCCAAACGGCACGGTAGAGCGCATATTTTTGAATTTTTCCTGCCCGTTCCCCAAAAACCGGTATGCTTCCCATCGGTTGACGCACCCCCGGTTTTTAGAACTGTATAAAGCCCTGCTGGCGCCGGGCGGCGAGATCCACCAAAAAACCGATAATCGCGGGTTGTTTGAGTTTTCGATCGAAGCGTTGAGCGGCGCGGGCTTCCGCCTGCAAAACATTTCGCTGGATCTGCACCATAGCGGGTTTGAAGGGAATATCGAAACCGAGTATGAGCGAAAATTTGCCTCACAAGGGCTGCCGATTTATCGGTTGGAGGCGGTTTTGCCCCGGAAAGGCGGCGAAGGGGAATGACGCGCTTTTCGTTTGAAACGATCGCGGCGGATTGCGCGGCTTTCGGCGTTCCGCTGGAAAACGGGCTTGCCGAACGGCTGGCGTTTTACGGCGAGCAACTGCTTGTATGGAATGAAAAGATGAATCTGACCGCGATCACCGCCCCGGAAGAAGTGGTGATCAAACATTTTTACGATTGCCTGCTTTTCTTCAAGCAGGTGGAAGTGCCGCAAGGCGCCCGTGTGATCGATGTGGGCACCGGCGCGGGCTTCCCGGGAATGGTGCTGAAACTGGCGCGCCCGGATCTGACCGTTACTTTGCTGGACAGCCTGCAAAAACGCCTGACCTTTTTGGAAGAAGTGATCGGCGGGTTGGGGCTTACCGGGATCACCACCGTGCATATGCGTGCGGAAGACGCGGGGCACGCTCCCGCGCTGCGGGAGGGGTTTGAGATCGCCTGCGCCCGCGCGGTGGCGGCATTGCCCGTGTTGGCGGAATACTGCCTGCCGCTGGTAAAGCCCGGCGGCGTGTTTGTTGCGATGAAGGGCGCTTCGGCAGAACAGGAAGCAGCCGAGGCGCAAAACGCGATCCGCCTGTTGGGGGGCGCCGCGCCGGAGGTAGCGCCGGAACAGTTGCCCGGCGGGGAAAAACGCGCGTTTATCACGGTCAAAAAAATATCGCAAACTCCGACAAAATATCCCCGCAAACCAAAAGAAATGGCAAAACAGCCGCTTTAAGCGGCTGTTTTTTGTAAAAGAAAGGCCTTTCGGCTCGACCGATTTTTCTTTACAAATCCCGCCCGCCGTGTACAATGAAAGAAAACGGGAGGGATCGGCATGATGGGTGTACCCGAAAAAAAGTTGTTGATGCTGCGGCCGGAGGAGATCGCCCCTTCTCCCAATCAACCGCGCAAAAGTTTTGATGGCTACCAGTTGAAACTGCTGGCGGACAGCATTGCCGCCAGCGGCATTTTACAGCCGTTGGCGGTGCGCAAACGCGGGGACGGCGTGTATGAATTGATCGCGGGGGAGCGGCGGCTGAAAGCGGCGGTCATGGCGGGGCTGAAACGGGTACCCTGCATCCTGCACAAAGCGGATGGCGAAACCGCCGCCCTTTTGACCGTGCTGGAAAATTTACAGCGCAGCGATTTGACCGCCTTTGAAGAGGCCGAGGGCATTCGCCGCCTGATCACCGAGTACGGCATGCCGCAATCCGAAGCGGCGGAAAGGCTTGGGATCGCGCAATCCACCCTGTCAAATAAACTGCGGCTTTTGCGGCTGGACGAGCCGATCCGGGAGCGGCTTCTTTCCGCGGGGCTGACCGAGCGCCACGCCCGCGCCCTGCTGCGTATTCCCGAAGAACAGCGGGAAGAGGCGCTGGATCGCATTTTGGCGGAAGGCATGACTTTGCGCCAGACCGAGGAGTATATTTCCGCTCTGCTTCTCCCGCCCACCCCCAAAAAGACGGAGCCGGTGCGCAAAGCCGCGATCGGGGATGTGCGCCTTTTTTCCAACAGCCTTTCAAAATTGGTCACGACTTTGCAAAACGCGGGCATCGAGGCCGATTCCAAGCGGCAGGAGAGTGAAGAATTCATCGAATTTCAGGTGCGCATCCGGAAAAACGCCGCCAAGATCGAAAAAGGCACCCAACTGAAAATCTGTTAAAAAAGACTTGATTTGCCTACCGGTTTGATAGTATAATAGAAACCAGAAAACCGAAAGAGAGGCAAACAGCATGATTTCCACCAAAGGGCGGTATTCCGTTCGCATTTTGTTAGATTTAGCCGAGCACCAGGGCGCTGCCTATATCCCGATGAAGGATGTGGCGAAGCGGCAAGGGATCTCTTTAAAATATATCGAGCAGCTGTTGCCGGCGTTGAAAGCGGGCAACCTGCTTGACAGCAGCCACGGCAAAGGCGGCGGGTACCGTTTGAGCCGGGAGCCGGACGCCATCACTTTATGGGAGATCCTGCGGCTGGCGGAAGGGGATTTGGCGCCGGTTTCCTGCCTGAAAGAGGATGCCAAGCCCTGCGCCCGCGCGGCGGAGTGCCGCACCTTGTCGATTTGGGAGGAGTATTTTCATTTGACGAAGGACTATTTTTCCGGCTTGACGCTGGCGGATCTGATGCAGGAAGAAATGCCTGATAATTATGTCATCTGAATCCATGAAAAACCATACATTGATCAGCGGAAAAACCGTTTGTTTTACAGGGCACCGGCGGTTGCCGGCGGATCCCGCCCCCTTGCGGGAGAAATTGCGGCAGGTACTGCGGCAAAAAGCGGAAGAAGGCGTGACCTGCTTTCGGGCGGGCGGCGCGCTGGGGTTTGATACTTTGGCGGCGCAATGCGTGTTGGAACTGAAAGAGGAGTTGCCGCATCTGCGCCTGGTTTTGATGCTTCCCTGCCGGGATCAGGCGCGCTTTTGGAGCGCGGGCGCGGTGCGGGAGTATGAGCGCATCCGTGCCGCGGCAGATGAGGTGGAAGTGCTTGCCGAAACCTATACGCCCGGATGTATGCACCGGCGGGATCGCGCGCTGGTAGAGGGGAGCGATCTGTGCATTTGCTACCTCACCCATGCTTCGGGCGGCACGGCGTACACCGTGAATGAGGCGAAAAAACGCGGCGTGGCGGTACTCAATCTGGCGGAGGAGCCAACCTATGAAACCGTCCCGCTTTTTTCAGAGGAAGAAAACGAATAAATTGATAAACCGCACCCCGGTTCCTTTTCTACGGAACCGGGGTGCTTTTCGTGTTTAAAAGATTTTCTTTTGTCGGTCAAACTGCGGCGTTCGGCAAAAAGGCGCCCAGTTGAAGCAGGGCTTTTTGCAGTGCCGTAGTCGGTACCGCGCGCAGATCCCCGGTTTCTTTGGCAAGGGCGGCGGCAGTCCCGGCGGCCTGCCCGGTGATAAAGCAGCAGGGCATCACCCGCACCGACGCCTGCATGGAACGATCCGCCGAGATACAGCGCCCGGCAACCAGCAGATTTTCAAACCCCTTTACCAAAAGCGAGCGGTAGGGGATGCCGTAACTTTCGCCTTTTTGATAGCGCAGTTCCGCAAATTTTTTGGCGTATTCCTCATAGCCTTTGTTTGTGTTTTTGCCTGAATGGATGTCGATCGGGTAGGCGTACCGCCCGATCTCATCCGGGAAAACGGCACGGCTTAAAAAATCTTCAATATTTAAACAATACTCCCCGGCGATCCGGCGGGTTTCCCGAATGCCGAGCAGCGCGGCGCTGATGATCGGCTCGGCGTTTTCGTACCCGTCCAGATATTCTTTGTAATACCGGCGGTACTCTAACAGTTGCTGCCGCCCGAGGATCATCCCCTCGGTCAGCGAATCGGCACGGGTGCCGTCGATCCCGTAGACATGCCCCGCGTTGGAGCCGCCCGTGGTGGTGCTGATCGGCCAGATGCCCGGCAAATGCCGGTCTTCATTGGTGAACACCCCGTCACGAAACGCGTCGTCTAAACGGCGGCTGTCCGGGCGGACCACCGTTTTCCAATCAATACCGTTCCAAAGCGCGCAAAGGGTGGCGGCCATCGTGTCGCCGTTTTCATCCCCCATGCAATAGTCTGCTCCGGCCAGCGCGGCAAGATCGCCGTCGCCCGTGCAGTCAATAAAAACAGAGGCTTTTACCGCAAAGTTTTCCCCCTTCGCGGCACAGATCGCATACCGCACCGCGCCGCCTTCCGTTACCACATCCGCCACCCGGGTGAAAAAGGAAAAGCGCACGCCGGCGGCGGTGATCATTTCATCGTAACACCGCTTTAAACATTCCACCGGGATACTGTCCGGGCAGTAGCGGCGGTATTCCTCATAGGCGTGCGTTTTCAGGTAATCGCGCACTTCCGCACCGATGCCGCCCGCCAGGAAATTGACCCCGTCGGTAAATTGCATGAAAGCGGGCACCAGGGATTGCACCGCCGCCCCGCCGAACGCCCCGCCGTTTTCCGCCAGAAAAACCGACGCGCCCGCCCGTGCCGCCGCCACGGCCGCCGCTACACCGGCAGGGCCGCCGCCCGCCACAAAAACATCCACATCATGCTTAACGGGAAGGCTTTTTTGATAGGAAAGGTTCATACAAATCACACCCGTAATACAAATTTGTTTTAATTATAGCACATATTTTCCGAAAAAACAAGCCTGAATTTGGGAAATTCATAATATTCTTGACAAAAACTTTTTTATATGGTATATTTATTCTAACCAAAGTGACGATTCGTCTAAAAAAATAATACAAATAATAAAACAAATCTTTTCAAGAGCGTGATGACATGATCAAAGAACGGTATGTTTTAGAGAACCTGCGCAACTGTATTGCCCGGTTGAAAAACCGTGTGTACCGAAAAGGCAGTGATCTGGAACTGGAAATTTATACTTCGCACGAACCCCTGCCTTTTTCCGAGCGAAAAAACGGGGAATACCGCAAGGTGCGCCCCGGGGATCAATGGGGCGGCTTGTTTGATTGTGCCTGGTTTCACTGCACGGGCAAAGCAACCGGCGAAATGCGAGGCGAAAAACTGGTTTTGGTGATCGACATCAACGGGGAAGGCCTGATTTTTGACCGGGAGGGTTGCCCGTTCCGCGGCATTACCAATGTGAATTCGGTGTTTGACCGGGCGCATGGCAACCCCGGCAAGCGCATCGTACCGTTTTGCGAGTGTTCAGAGGGGAACGAAACCGTGGACTTCTGGATGGACGCCGGCTGTAACGATCTGGCGGGCAATTTGCAGGAAAACGGCCGGATCAAAGAAGCGTATCTTGCCGTTTGCAATGAGCGCGCGCGGCAGTTGTTTTATGATATGACGGTGCTGATGATGCAGGCGGAAAACACGCCCGAAGGCGAGCCGCTTCGCTATGAGTTGCTGGAAGTGTTAAGCCGGTGCCGCCGCATTTTAACGGAATTTTCACAAGAAGAGATTGAGCGGTGCCTGGCGATCACAGGCAAGCGGCTGGCAGTGACAGGCGGGGAAAATCCCGCGCTTTCGCTGACGGCGTTCGGCCATGCGCATATTGATCTTGCATGGCTGTGGCCGGTGCGGGAAACCAAGCGAAAAGGCGCGCGTACCTTTGCCACGGCACTGGAACTGATGAGCCGCTATCCCGATTACCTGTTCGGCGCTTCTTCGCCGCAGTTGTACGATTGGGTCAAGCAGGATTATCCCGCCCTGTATGAGAAAGTCAGGCAAAGTTATCAAAGCGGGCGGTGGGAATTGCTCGGCGCCATGTGGGTAGAGCCGGATCTCAACCTTATTTCGGGCGAATCGGTCGTTCGGCAGTTGCTGTACGGCAACGCCTTCTGGAAGAAAGAGTTTGGGGAAGAGTGCCGCTTTGTCTGGACACCCGACACCTTCGGATATTCGGCGGCGCTGCCCCAGATTTTCAAAAAAGCGGGGATCGACTTTTTTGCCACCATTAAAATGTCGTGGAATCTGATCAACGATTTTCCGTATACCAATTTCCGCTGGCGCGGGATCGACGGGAGCGAGATTTTGGTACATATGCCGCCGGAGGGAAGCTATGTCAGCGAAGGCACCGCCAGATCCGTGCAAAAAATCAAAAAACGGCTGGCGCTGAACGCCCAGTACGGCGAGGCGCTTTTGCCCTTCGGCATCGGCGACGGCGGCGGCGGCCCCAGCCCCTGCCATTTGGAATATTTAAAACGGGAAAAGAACCTGCCGGGCCTTTGCCCCATTACGCAGGGCAAAATGAAAGACTTTTTCGATCGCTTTGCCGCCCGCGCGGAGGAATTCCCGGTATGGAAAGGCGAACTGTATTTAGAGCGGCATTTAGGGGTTTACACCTCGGCGGCACGCAACAAAAAATATAACCGGCTGATGGAAAAAACCTTGCGGGATACGGAACTGCTGTGTGCGTTGGCGCACCGCGAAACCGGCTTTGCCTACCCGCAGGAAGAATTAGAAGAAATCTGGAAAGAAACCTTGCTGTATCAGTTCCATGATATTCTGCCGGGGTCTTCGATCCAGCGGGTTTATAACGAAAGTTTAGCGCGGTATGAAGTGCTGTATACAAAAACGCTTGCCTTGCGGGATGCGGCGGCACGCGCGATTGCGGCAACGGCAGGCGGGGAGAAGATGAGAAACCCGCAGGTGTTGTTCAATACCCTTTCGTTCCCGCGGGAAACCGCGGTGCAAACCGACGGGGGCTATCTGGCGGTCACCCTGCCGCCGATGGGATATACCGTGGTGGATCTGGCTGGCGGGGATGTGCGGCAAAGCCGGATGACCGCGCTTGAAAACACACACCTCAAAGCGGTGTTGGGCGAAGACGGAAGTTTAACCTCTCTTTATTCAAAAGACGCGGGCGCGGAGTTGCTGCGCGGCCCTTCGAATATTCCGTATATCTATGATGATATTGAAAACGCCTGGAATTTGCAGTACGATTATCAGAATCAAACCCCCGAGCGCGCCGCGTTTTTGGGCAGTCAAACCGTGGCGGACGCGTGCGGTGTGAAGGTGATCCAGCGGTATGGTTACGGCAATTCTTCGATAGAAATAACCTTGTCTTTAACGCCGGAAAGCCGGGTGTTGGAATGTGCGGTCACGGCGGATTGGCACGAAAAGCACAAAATGCTCCGTTTCGCGTTTGATACCGATCTTGATGCGGAGCGGGTGGATTGCGAAACCCAGTTCGGCACGGTTACCCGATCCACCGGCAACAACACCAAGGCCGAGCAGGCGCAGATCGAACTGGCGGCGCATAAATGGCTGGCGCTTCGCCGCCCGGGGCTGACTTTCGCCTTATTGAATGATTGCAAATACGGCTACGGCGTGCGGGATCATGTGATCGAACTGAACGCTTTGCGCGGCACCGATTACCCCGCGACCGAGTTGGATTTCGGGGTTCATACCTTCCGTTACGGCTTATACGCCGATCAGACCGGCGAATTGCTTCAAACGGTACGGCAAGGCTACGCCTTCAATTTTGAGCCGATCGCTTGCGGCGTGCCGGGCACGGCGGGCGGCTGTATAGAAAAATCCTATCTGTCGGCCGGGGCGGAAAACATTGTGATCGACGGGGTGAAAAAGGCGGAGCAGAGCGACGCACTGATTTTACGCACCTATGAAGCGGCGGGCAAAAAAACCGAAACCGCCGTGACCGCTTCGTTTACCGACTCGCTTTCCCTTTGCGATCTGATGGAAAACCGATTGGGCGCGGCCGCCGGAAAGGTGACCTATGCGCCGTATGAAATCCTTTCTTTTATTACCGATGAACAAGAATAAAGAATACGAGGTGTTCTGTATGCACAAGAAAACAGGGGCGATCCTTTTGTCCGCGGCGATGCTGATCAGCGTGTTGTTCAGCGGGTGTGGGGAAAAGGAAGCAAAACCCGCTTTTGGAAACGCGGCGTATACCTACCCGTATGCCACGGGGGAGAAGACCGCGGCGGTCGTTCCCGAAGGGATCGAGAAAAACCGCGTGCTTTCCGGGCTTCGCTTTTTGGATGACACCACCCCGGTGGTGATCCCCGAAAAGGTGAAAGCCGGAGAACGAAAAGCGGGCGAACCCTATGCCGTGGATGTGAAGTATGATGACGGCACCGGCGTGTGCGTGGCGGTGTATGACGCGGCGCAGGATTTCGACGCCTGCACCGACGGCACAAAAGACGCCACCCCTGCCATTCAGCGGGCGCTGCGCGCGGCGGCGGAAATCGGCGGCGGCGTGGTTTACCTGCCGGAGGGGATCTATCTTTGCCAGAACGCACTCGAAATTCCCGCGGGGGTAACCTTGCGGGGCGAATGGGTCAACCCGGAAGAAGCGCCGGCGGGCAGTTGCGGCACGGTGATTCTGGTGGAAAGCAAGGCGCGCGGGCGTGAATCGGGCAACGCGTTTATCAAAATGCGGGCAGGCGCGGGCGTGCGGAACCTCACCATTTTGTATTCCGGGCAGACCGCCGAGGAAGTAACCAAATACCCCGCCGCGTTGCAGGAAGCGGGCGGCGACAGTTTCACCGTGATGAATGTCACGCTGGCGGGCTGTTGGAACGGCTATCAGGGCAACCTGAACTGGAGCGAACTGCATTATCTGAAAAATGTGTATATTTCGGCATTCAATAACGCCATTATGCTGGATAATGTGACCGATATCGGGCGGCTGGAAGGGATTCACATCAGCCCGAAATACTTTGTGGAAAACACCGTCAATGCGTTTTCCGAAAGCGACCGCAAGATTTTAAAAGACTATATGTTTGATTACGCGGTAGGGCTTTGGATGCAGCGATCCGACTGGGAATATATTTACGATTTGCAGGTTGAAGATATTTACTGCGCGGTACGGCAGGTCTATAACAAAGAAAACCGCGCCGCCAACGCCCAGTATTGCAATGTCCGGATCAATCATTGCCAGATCGGCATTGATATTCAGGCGACCAATGCGATCGGCTGTGTGTTTACCGATCTTTTCATCAAAGGCGATCAGACTTGCGAATACGGGGTGCTGATGAACGCCGGATTCTCCGAAACTTCCGAGTTTCAGAATTTGCGGGTGGAAGGCGGCATCAAGCAACCGTTCTGCTGCCTTGGCAACGGGCATTTGACAATGCTGAACAGCACCTTTACCGCGGCAGATGAAACCAACTACGCGGTCGATATGAAAAAAGGCAGCATCAGCATTCAGCAGTGCCGCTTTGAAGGCAAGAAACACCATATCCGCTTTGATAAATCCTGCGGCGGCGTTTCGGTGTTGGGATGCACCTTCGGCGGCGAGGCGGATATTGCCAAAGAAGAAAATAAAGAAGCCTTTATCAAAATCGACCACACGGCGCTTGATCTCCCGGTAACCAGCGGCAGACTGCATGTGTACCGCCGCAGTATCCCCACGGCGGCCTCCACCGCGGTGTACGATGTTACGGCGTTTGGCGCCAAAGCGGGGGAAGACTCCACCGCGGCGTTTGAAAAGGCGCTTGCCGCCGCGGGCAAAACCGGCGGCGTGGTGTATGTGCCGGGCGGGGAATATACCGTGATGAAATCACTCACCGTGCCTTCCGGGGTGGAACTGCGCGGGATCTATAATGTCCCGACGCACAGTGTCACCAAAGGTTCCATTCTCAAAACTACCCTCGGGAAAGGGCAGATCAACGGCGAACCGCTGATCAAACTGGAAAGCGGCGCGGGGATCAACGGGCTTTCGTTCTACTACCCCGAGCAAAAATATGCTGATTTTATCGCCTATCCGTACACCGTGCAGAGTTTAGGCCCGAACTGCTGGGCGATCAACTCGGTGTTTATCAATTCGTATCAGGCGTTGGATTTTGCCACCTATCCTTCCGATGGGCATTACATCCAGTATTGCAGCGGCGCGCCGCTGGTGAAAGGATTGTTTGTGGGCAATAACGCTTCTAACGGCTGGGTGGAAAACTGCCAGTTCAACCCGCATTACTGGAAACGCGCCGCGCTGGACAGCAAGCCGCAGGACGGAGCGGACGATTTCAATAATCAGATCAATCTCACTTTGGACGCGTTTATTTTCGGAGATAACGCTTCGGAGCATATGCTGGGCAATTTCGCGTATGCCGGGAATAACCTGCTGTTGTTTTTATCGCAGGGCAAAGGCGGCACCAATGCCACCATTATCGGCCACGGATCGGACGGCTGCCAAAACGCTTTGGTGGTGGAAGAAGCCGACACACTGGAATTTATCAACGCCGAACTGGTTTCGATGAACGGCCCCGGCGAAATGCACCATATTACGATGAAAGAGTCGGTCACCGGCACGGTTGCGCTTTTCAATTCCATGATGTGGGCGCACCCGAATAAGGAATCCATCCACATCCGGGGCGGCAAACTCGTGATCAGCCAACTTTCCTATTATAATCTGGAACAAACCACCAATCTGGTGGGCGCGTTCGGCGGCGAACTGTATTACGGCGGCGTGATGATGCTGCCGCGGGCTTGCCAGATTAAGGCAAGCGGCCCGGCCAAGGTGCGGCTGGTAGGGAATATCGCGCGGCAATCACTGGCGCTGGTTGCCCCGGCGGGCGGCGCGAAAACCACCATTTCCAACACCGGCGCCGATTTACAGGAAATCGCAACATGGTGGTCTTGATCAAGGAGGAAACGGCGATGAAAAAGATCAAACAACTCTTGGCGGCGGCACTGGCGGCAACGCTGGCAGTGTTTTGCGCCCTCCCGGCGTTTGCCGCGGGGGATGACGACCTGGTGATGAGTAATTGCGACAGTACGGCTTATTGGTCGGCCAACAGCCAGGGCGCGGACGCGCTGGAATCCGACGCAGTGAATAAAACCGAAGGCAGCGGCTCGGTCGGGGCAACGGCCGCCGGCGGCAAACTCAATCAGATCGCGTATATTCCCGATCAGCCGGTGGATGTTTCTAAATATTCCTTTTTGGAATTTGATGTGTATTTCAGCGATCTGACATGGTTCAGCGATTGCGGCTCGGTCATGATCGAACTGACTTCCTCCGGCACCTGTGATAAAGAATCCAACCGGTATATGAAAAAAACCATCCGTTCCTTCTTGGAAAACGGCGTGGTGGAAGGCAAGGAAAACTGGTGGCATTTTGTGTTGGAACTGGATAACCCGCAAGGCACCGCCAACGGGCAACTCAATAAATCCAATTTCAATTATTTCCGTTTCTACACGGTCGATCCGATCACCACCACCCCGGATTATACCATGCGATTCGATAATATGCGGTTCACCAATAACCCCGAAAATTACACCCCCATGGAAGAAGAGGAGGAAGATTCCGCAACCGCGTCAGAGGCGGCGAAGCCGGTGCAGATCACGCGGGAGGATCCCAACGCCGCCGTGGTGAAAAACCTCCACACGGTGGTTTTGATCGAGGGCATCGCGCTTGGTGTGATCGGGTTGGTCGCGCTGGTACTGGCCGGGTGGCTGATCATCGGAAAAATCAGAAAAGCGAAAGGAGAGTCCGGGCATGAATAAAAGGATACTTTCTTTGGTTTTGGCTGTTGCCACACTTTGCATGAGCCTGTCGGCGGTTTTGTCCCCCATTGCGTTTGCCGCGGGGGAGGAATTTGTGATCAACGAGTGTGACTCGCTGGACGGATGGACGAAAACCGGCGGCAACGGGTTGACCGTTTCGGATAACCCGGCGCGTTCTCAAAACAGTAAAGCGGCGATCGAATGTAATGTCAACATGGGTGCGTTCCGTACCGCGACATACACCGCCCCCGCCGCCATGGATCTTTCCGGCTATGAGGCGGTGGAATGGGACGCGATGTTCTTCGCTTCGGGCGACAGCACGGGCAAAATGTGGAATGAGGTGAAGGCTGCCTACGGAACCGACGGAAACAATACGCTTTTGCTGAAACTGACGAGCGGGAGCGATACAAATTACGCGGTCTGGCGCCTTTCGAAATTGCAGGCCACCCAACCGTATGCCAATCGGAACTGGGTGCATTTCAAAGCGTTGCTGGCCGATCCGAATACCAACAACAATTTTGATCCCGCCGCTTGCACGAAATTTTATTTCGCCTCCTGCGACGGGGCGGTGGTTTCCACCGTGTCGAACGGGCAAATTCGGCTGGATAACATCAAAGCCACCGGGAAGGCTTCCGGCGGGGAAACCCCGGGCGACGAGCCCGGCGACGACGACGGCGAATACCCGATCCCCGGGAAGTATGAGAAGACCACCCAAGGCACGTTTTCTTTCACTTCCACGGATTTTGAGTACGATCTTTCAAAATACGGCAAAGCGGATCTGTTTTTAACGATGGATCTGACGGTGACCAATACCGACGGGACGGAGGATCTGTCAGACCTGACGAGCGAAGGGCAGATCGAACTGACTTCTTCGGGGAAAAGCGATGTGCAGGAATTGAGTTGGCAAGTGCCGCGGATTCCCTTAAAATCAGGGCTTAACCGGGTGCGCATCTCTTTTGCCGATGCCAATTTCGATAACGGATTTGATCTTTCCAAAGTCAATTTTTTCCGGTTTTACAGCCGGAAAGCGGGCGAGGCGCAATTCCAGATCACGATCGAAAATATTCTGATCACCACCAAGAAGGAAGAACGCATCGTCGGAACTTATTTCTCGGACGGGATGATGTTCTTACAAAATCAGCCCATCCCGGTGCGCGGCAATGTGAAAACCGCCGGTGTCGAGGTGAAGGCGATCCTGTATAAAAACGGCGAAGCCATGGAAGAATTGACCGCCGTTTCCGATGAACAGGGGGATTGGAGTGTTTCTTTCCCCGCGCGCAAAGGCAGTTACGATGTGTATAAGATCGAACTGGTCGTTGCCGGAAAAACCGAAGTCACGATCAACGATATTGTCATCGGGGAACTGTGGCTGGCGGCGGGACAATCGAACATGGAGTTTGCCTTGGGGCAAACGGTGTCCGGCAATGATTACAGCGATCTGCTGAATTCCAATGTGCGGTTTTATGAAGAACCTGCCGTTCCCGGCGGGGTAGACGCGGCGCTTTCCGCCTCTCCGCTGACCGATGTGGAAGGGGCGAAATGGGCAAACGGCGCCAACGCGGCGGATATTAAATATGTTTCCGCCATCGCATACCGCGCCGCCCTTCAATTACAGCAGGAATTGAATGTGCCGGTCGGATTTATTGATTCCGCCAAGGGCGCTTCGGTCATTGAATCGTGGCTTCCGCGCAAGGCGGTGGAAGAAAACGCGGCAGTGAAAGCCACACTGGAAAATCGCGGCATTTACTATACCGAGGAAGAACTCGGGCAGATTTCGCAAAACTGGAAATTGCTGACGACCTTGTATAATACCAAAATCGCCCCGCTTGCCGGGATCCCGATCAGCGGCGTGATGTGGTATCAGGGCGAAAGCAATGTAAAATATGCCGATGCCGACGGGTATAACACTTTTTATCAGAACGCTTTGACCGAATTGATCGCGGCATACAGCGATCTGTTTGGCTTTGAGGCGGGCACCATGCCCTTTATCTGCGCCCATCTGGCGCCGTATAACAACGCCTCGGTACGCGAGGATTATGTCACGGTGCAGGCGGCGTTTTCCGAAATGCTGCACGAAGTGGCAAAAACCGCGGCGGCACGCATGATCGAACTGCCGATCTATGATCTGCCGCTGACCTATAAAGATCCGCCGGCAACCAATTTCGATCCGATCCATCCCAGCAATAAAAAGCCGGTGGCGGAGCGTTTTGCGGCGGCAATGCTGGCCGGAGTGTACGGGATCGGGAATCAGGACGCCGCCAGCGCCCCGGGCGTGAGCGGCATGAAGATCGCGGGAAATAAGATCACGCTGACCTTTAACCATGTGGGCGACGGCCTGCAAATTCTGAACGGGGAAACCACTCTGCACGGCTTTGCGGTGGCGGATGCGTCCCGCGTGTTTACGGAAGCACAGGCAAAAATCGTTTCCGCGGATACCGTAGAGGTGTGGAGCGATCATGTAGCCGCCCCGGTCGCGGCGACTTATGCGTGGGCGTCTTTCAATATGCTTTCCAATCTCGGCAACGCGGCGGGGATCCCGGCGGTTCCTTATCGGAGCGACCGCACGGAGTCTACCTATCTGCTTTCTTCCGATTGGGGCTATTTTGACAGCGACACCCTCTGGCAGCCGCTTACCACGGCGGAGGCCGGATTCACCAACGCTTACACGGCGGAAAGCGGTACGGTCCTCAGTTTCACCGCCGAAGGCGCAAAAGAAGGGCGCGCGCATATGAAGGTGGATTATACCGCCTCCGCGGCGTTTGCACCGGTGCTGGAAATGGGCGGCATGATCAATCAACTGCCCGCGTATACCGGGCTTACCGTGTATGTGAAAAACCCGGATGCCCGCGCCAAAAAACTGGCGGTGGAAATCACGGCGGGCGGCGAAACATATCGCGCCGCGATCACCGAGGGAACGGCGCTTGCTACCGAATATACCGTTCCCGCGGGATCGGAGTATACCGCATACACCTTCCATTTCAAGCGTTTGGTCAATCCCGAAGGGAAAGTTTTGCAAGACAGCACCGTCACCCTCAAAACCCTCTCGGCGCTTCGCTTCTTTATAACCGATACGGCGGCGGGCACGGTCTATGTCGATCACGCCTATCTGCGGGCGGATGATTTGCCGACGCCCGGCGCGGAAAACGATGAATTGATCGAAGGTGCCGAAGATACCACGCCCGGCAGTGTGGATAAGGAAGGCAATATGTGGTTCAGCGATGCGGAAACGCAGAATGGCTGGGCAGCCACGGGCGCCGCGATCGTGAACGACAGCGAGAAGGTCACGCAAGGCAAAGCCTCGGTAGGAACCACGGGCGCCGGCGGCGTTCTGCGGCAGATCATGTATAAGCCCGGCACGGCGCTGGATATTTCTGCCTATGATTATTTGGAATTTGATGTGTACTATTCCAATATGCAGTGGTTTGCCAATAAAGATGTCATGTTTGAACTGACCTCCGCCGGCACTTCGGATAACGAGTCAAACCGGTACATGAAGGGGTATTTGAATACCAACGCGCCCGAACTGTATGAAGCGGGGATGCGCGGGGAAACCGCCCCGGCATGGTACCATGTGAAACTGGATCTGCACAACCCGCAAACGATCGCGCGCGGCGGAATGGACCCTACCCGGTGCAATTACTTCCGCTTTTTCACGCTTGGCGCGCCGGAGGGTACGCCGGATTTTGAGATCCGCTTTGACAACATGAAATTCACCAAAAAAGCGGCAGCGCCCGGAAACGAGAATCAGCCGGGAGGAAACAAATACGGCGATCCTTCTTACGGGGTGGTGATCGACGGAACTTCCATGTGGATGTCCACCGTGGAAACGGCGATCTGGTGGAAAGCCAGCGGCGCCGAAGCGATGCTGGATAATCAAAACAAAACGCAGGGTGAAACCTCGATCATGGTCACCGCGAAAAACGGGGTATTGAAGCAGTTGGCGTTCCTGCCGGATCATGCGCTGGATATTTCCGATTATCAATATCTGGAATTTGACGCTTATTTTACCAACCTCGATTGGCTGCGCGACTGCGGCGGCATGATGTTTGAACTGACCTCCGCCGGCACTTGCGATGTGGAATCAAGCCGGTATACCAAATCTTCGATTCTGGAAGCCTGCCCCGCGCTTGCCGCGGATTATGAGAGCGGCGCTTCGGGCGGAAAATGGTATCATTTCAAACTGAATCTTTCCACCCCGCATTCGAAAGTCAAAGGCGGGCTGAATTTGCAGAAATTCAATTATTTCCGCTTCTATACCGTGCAGCCCAAATCCACCACCGCCGATTATACCCTGTATCTTGATAAGATGATGTTCACCAAAGGCGAAGCGCCCGCGGCCATTGTGAAAACGCCGGAGAAAATCGTGATCAACGCGGCGGACAGTGCCGCTTTGTGGACTTCGCCCGGCCAGGAAGTTATGCTGGATACCAAGAACAAGGTGAGCGGCACCGGCTCGGTTTCGGTCACGGCAAAAGGCGGGATCCTGAAAGAACTTGCCTATCACCCGGCGGAGCCGATTGATCTGACCGGTTATCCGTACCTGCAATTCGATCTGTTCTTGTCGGACATCACTTGCCTGGGTGTTTCTACCGGATTTATGGTGGAGGTCACCTCCTCCGGCACCTGCGATAAAGAGTCCAACCGGTTCATGAAATCGGGCATTTTGGCGGCCTGCCCGGAACTGGCGCAAGATCTGGCGGCGGGAGTGAAAGGCAACAAGTGGTATCACTTCTGCTTCAACCTTGAAAAGCCGCAAAATCAGGCGCGCGGCGGGTTGAATATGAAGGCAATGAACTTTTTCCGTATTTATTTCATCGGCGCTCCTGCCGGTACGCCGGATTGCGTGGTCAATGTGGATAATCTCGAAGCGACCGCGGCGGGCAAAGGCGGTACGCAGGCGTCTTCCGGCGGGCAATCCATCGTGATTTCCTCGGGCGGATCCGCCGGGAAAAATGTGGGCAACAAGGTGAATATGGGGCTGGTTTCCAACCCCCTCACCGAAATTCCGGAAGGGCTGATCCGCACCGCGGTGATGCTTGGCGCCGCGACGGTTGCCATGGCGATCGGACTGGTGATTTTCCTGATCATTCTGCTTGCCAAACGCAGGAAAAAGGACGAAGAGGAAACTTAACACGGTCATTTATAGAATATTTTTGGACGGGGATGCCGTTCGCTCGAAAATCCACGATTTTCGGCCTGCACTCTATCCCCGCCAATACCACCCCTGTGCCCTTGAAAACCGCCCCAAAAGCGGTTTTCGCTCATAAGGAGTTTTTCCGGCGCACCTGTCGCCGGAAAAACGACTTTGCGCCGAAATCGGCGCAAAGTCGGTGCTTCTGTTCTTTTGACAGACGAACCCCCTCCCGTGATTTTAAAAATCGCGGGAGGGGGTTTTGATGTATCATCATACGCATCGGTTTTACAGGCGGTTTTGAGGCAGAAAAGAAAGCGGATGTTTCGGGTATGCTTGTTCTTGCGGGAGCGCAATCCCCCGGATTATACGGTCGCCACCGTTCCGCTGATACAATCCGCCACATAGATGCCCATGGCGCCCGATTGTGAAAGTCCGCGGCAGATACCGCTTCCGTCCCCGATAATATACACGCCGTCCACCAGTTCGAACTTCTCGTTCATAAACTCGGGGCGGATGGAATAATATTTGCTTTCGCATCCGTACAGCAAGGTATCATCGTTCGCGGTGCCGGGCGCTACACGGTCAAGCGCATAGATCGTTTCAATGATATTGGAAAGGATCCGGTGGGGCAGCACCAACGAAATATCCCCCGCGGTGGCGTGCAGCGTGGGCGTGACGGTGTTTTGCGACAGGCGGTGATCGTTCGTCCTTCTGCCGCGCACAAGATCCCCGAAGCGCTGCACCAGCACATTGCCTTTGCCGATCATGTTCGCAAGGCGGGAAATGTTTTCCGCATACTCGGTGGGTTGATTGAACGGCTCGGTAAACCGAATGCTGGACAGGATCGCAAAGTTGCAGTTATCGGTCTTTTTGTCGGGATCGGCGAACGAATGCCCGTTCGCGGTGATGATCCCGTGGTTGTTTTCCGCGGAAACCAGGCCGCCTTTATTGAAACAGAACATCCGGCAGCGGTCCTCAAAGGTTTTGGTTTTATACAGGATCTTCGGCTCATAGATCTGATCGGAAAATTCTTTCCAGATCATATCTTTCATTTCCACC
>CACXFE010000116.1 GCA_902766855.1 Oscillospiraceae bacterium
GGGGATAGAGTGCAGGCCGAAAATCTTTGATTTTCGAGCGAGCGGCATCCCCGTCCAAGAGAGGGGCGACTTTGTCGACACTCTCACCGGAGGGAGAGTGTTTTCACTCTCCCTCCGGTTTATTAGCATATGATTTGCCTTATTTCATGAACTCTTTGCCGGCATTCCAAGCCTTGGCAACTTGATCGCCGGTGGCATAATATCCGGCGCCGAACTGATCAAAAAGAATGGCGTTCAGTTTAGAAATATCTACTTTTCCGGCTTCGTTTAATACGCGCTCATCCGCTGTGACATTGACGATCTTCCCGATCACCCCGTGAAAATGCTCGGTGTCGATCACTTCGGCCAGTTCGCATTCCATGGTAACGGGAAATTCTTCAATGATCGGAGCGTTTACATGGGCGCTTTTCGTCGCCGTCATGCCGGAACGCGCAAACTTATCGGGCATCGTTTTCCCGGAAGCAATGCCGAAAAAGTCTGCTTCCTTCACATGGGCGGCGTCAGCCAAAGACACGGTGAACGCTTTGGCTTTTTCGATATTGGCATCGGTCTGATGTCCTTCGATGCAAAGCGCGATCTTATCCATACCGCAAATGGTACCCCATGCGGCGTTCATCACATCGACCACGCCGTTTTCATCATAACTTGCGATCATCAATACCGGCATCGGAAATACCGCCGGCAGTACCCCTAACTCTTTTTTCATGATCGTAACCTCCTGTTTTTCCTTATTATACCATAAATTGGTGGCGCGAAGCGCAACAGCGCCGAAGGCGCACGGCGTAGCCGTAATTTAGCCGTTCAATGTTCTCCGAAATAGTCTGAATCTTTGATTCAGCAACTATTTCTTGAGGTTATTATACCGCGATAAAAGGTAAAAAATGTGAAAAAACTGTAAAATTTCGCATGGAATAGAGAGGTGTTTGCGCCGCCTTTACCGATCTTTTTCAATTTGGAGGATCGCAAAATCTTCCGCTTGAAGGTGCAACTTTCCGTTTTGCGGGGAATTGCCGAAGATCGTTTTGGCATGGTGAAACGCGGGGGGCAGGGAAATGACGGAAGGCTCATGCCAGCGATTGACGGCAATCAACACGGCGGCGGTATCCTTTTTTCGGATATACACAATATCGCCGAAGTTGGCATAAACCGGAATCAATTCGCCCGAGGCAAAGCAGCGGCAAGACCGGCGAAACTGCCCCAGCGCCTTATAAAAGGATACAAGCGCCGTTTCTTCTTTTCCCCATGGATAGCCTGCGCGGCAAAAAGGATCGCCATAGCCTTCCATGCCTGCTTCATCCCCGTAAAACAGGGAAGGAACACCCGGCAGTGTGTACTGCAAGACCGCCGCCAGTTTTAACAGGCGAAGCCCGCGCACCCGCTCCTGCTGCGATAACCGTTGTTCCGATTGCCACCGGCGGTCGCCCGATTCAGTGGCGCTGCTGCCGAGCCGGGTCAAGATCCGGGCAGTATCGTGCGTGCCGATATGATTCATCAAAAGCCGCAGGGATTGCGGGGGATAGTTTTCCGCCAATTCCAGCACGGTGTCCATCAGATCCCGCGCGTTGCCGCCTTTTACATAGGCCACGATCGCTTCGGAGAGGGGATAGTTCATCACCGAATCCAACTGCCTGCCGCGCAGAAAACGCCGCCGACTGCCGTAACTGATTTTGTTGGTCGCATCCTCCCATACTTCGCCGAGAAGGAAGTTCTCTTCCCCCTCCGCTTTTACGGCAAGGCGGATTTTATCCAGAAATTCATCGGGCAGTTCATCCGCCACATCCAATCGCCATCCGCGGATGCCCATTTTCAGCCATTTGCGGATCACGCCGTTTTCGCCGGTGATAAACTCGGAAAACGAGAGATCCTCCTCCCTTGTTTCCGGAAGAGAGGGAACACCCCACCAGCAAGCATAGCCGGTGGGCTCGTTCCCGAACTTGTACCAACTGAAATAGGGGGAATCCTCTGACTGATAAGCCCCCGGCTCCGGATAGCGGCCATAGCGGTTGAAATAGACGCTGTCATCCCCCGTGTGGGAAAACACGCCGTCTAAAATCAGTGAGATCCCGCGCTTCTTGGCGGCGGCAATCAGCGAAGCAAGATCCTCTTCCGTTCCCAAATGCGGGTCGATTTTCCGATAATCGGCGGTGTTGTAACGGTGGTTGGAGTGGGCTTCGAAAATCGGGTTCAGATAAAGACAGTTGACGCCGAGATCCGCCAAATAATCCAATTTTTGTTCGATCCCCGCTAAATCGCCGCCGTAGTAATCGTTTCCGAGGGAACACGCTTCGCCGGTTTGGCGGTATTCGGGTTGTTTAAACCAATCGGTGCAGAGAAAGCGGTCTTCGGGCAAGTGCTCTTTTTCTTTGCCGGAAGCAAAAAAACGATCCGGGAAAATCTGATAGATAATGCCGCCGTCCAGCCAGTCGGGCGTGCGGTAATCTTTGGAATATACCGTTAATTGCCATTGTGCGCCGTCGGGCGAAAGCATCCCGAGAGAATGGGCGGTTTTGGTGATAAAAAATTCTCCGTATTCGCTGGTATAGCGGAAAGAATACCAGTAAAGCCCTTCTGTCAAGGTGAGTTCACAGGCATAAAAACGGAAATCACCTTCGGCTTCATCGGGCGCCATGCGGAGTTCCCGGTATGCCGTTTCCCCATCGTTTTGAAGGCGCAGAAAGACGCTATGTACCCGCGCGTCACGGTGCAAAAGCACACGAAGCCGAAGGGTTTCCCCTTCGGCAAAAGCACCGCGAAGATTTTTATAACGCGGATTGCGCGAATCAAACGCAACGGTATCCATTATTCATTCACCTTGTCAAGATGCCAGATGTTGTTGGCGTATTCCGCGATGGAACGGTCAGCAGAGAAAATGCCGGATTTTGCAATGTTGGTTAAGGACATACGGTTCCATACGGCACGGTCGCGGTACAGCGCATCCGCTTTCGCGTGCGCGTTTCGGTAATCGGCAAAATCCGCCAAAGCCATATAGTGATCGGTATTTTTCAGGGTGTGATAGATATTTTCAAACGATTGCCCGGCGATGCCGTTTCCAATGAAATCCAGCGCCGCTTTTAATTCGCTGTTGTTGTTATAGTACATCAGCGGGGAATACCCGTTTTTCTGTAAAGACAAAACTTCGGGGGTTTGCATACCGAAAATCAGGATGTTTTCATCGCCCACCGCTTTGTGTATTTCCACATTGGCGCCGTCTTCCGTGCCGAGTGTGACCGCACCGTTCATCATCAGTTTCATGTTGCCGGTGCCGCTGGCTTCGGTGGAAGCCAAGGAAATCTGTTCGCTGATGTCGGCGCTCGGGATCATCAATTCCGCAAGGGTTACGCGGTAGTCCTCTAAAAATACGATTTTTAACCGATCGCGCACGGCGGGATCCCGGTCAATCACCAGTGACAGTTTGTAGATCATCTGGATGATCTCTTTTGCAAACAGGTATCCTGCCGCCGCTTTGGCGCCGAAAATATAGGTTTTGGGCAGGAAATCCGCATTGGGATGCTCTTTCAAATACAGATATTCCGCAATGATGTTCAGCGCGTTCAAATGCTGGCGCTTGTATTCGTGCAGGCGCTTGACCTGCATATCAAACACGGAATCGGTGTTTAAAACAGAGCCGTATTGCTCTTTCACATAGGCCGCAAAGCGAACCTTATTGGCATGCTTGATTTTTTCAAGTTCTTCTAAAACAGAGGCGTCATCCCGGTATTGCATCAGTTTTTCCAACTGTCCGGCGTCACGAACAAAACCGTCCCCGATCAGCCCGGTCAGGAAAGAGGTGAGTTCCGGGTTGGCTTGGCAGAGCCAACGGCGATGTGCGATCCCGTTGGTGACATTGGTGAATTTTTCAGGCATCAGCGCCGCGTAATCTTTGAATAATTCGTCTACTAAAATTTTGCTGTGCAGTTTGGAAACCCCGTTGACCGTGTGGCAGGCGACAACACAAAGATTGGCCATGCGGATCACGCCGTTTTGAATGATCGCGGTGCGTTCCACCGTGTCGGCGTTGCCGGTACGCGCCCATACTTCCGCACGGAAGCGGTTGTCAATTTCCCGGATGATCTGGTAAATGCGGGGGATCCGCTCTTGAATCAGTTCAACCGGCCAGCACTCCAATGCTTCCGACATAATGGTGTGGTTGGTATAGGCAACCGTGCCGGTTACGATCTCCCATGCTTTTTCCCACCCGTAACCGCATTCATCCAGTAAAAAGCGCATCAGTTCGGGAATGGAAAGGGTGGGGTGTGTATCATTGATATGAATGGCAACTTTTTCGGGCAGATTATCCAGGGTATTGTATTTGGAAAGATGCCGGTGAAGAATATCCTGCACCGAAGCCGAAACCAAAAAGTACTGCTGGCGCAAGCGCAAGGATTTGCCTTCAATATGGTTGTCTTCCGGGTATAACACTTTGGAAATGGTTTCGGTCATGGCGCGTTGTTCAAGCGCCCGGACATAATCGCCCTGGTTAAAGGCGGACATATCGAAATCTTCGCATTCCGCGCTCCATAACCGCAAAACATTCACGGTTTTTCCGTTTTTTCCTGTTACCATTAAATCATATGGCACGGCGCGCACGGTATGATACCCGGTATGCTCGATATGGTGGTAGTCCCCGTCCCACCATTCGTTGATTTTACCGTCGAAATTCACATCCACCGCGGAAGTGGGGCGCTGCTCCAACCATACCCCGCCGCCTGGGAGCCAGAAATCGGGCAGTTCGGTCTGCCATCCGTCTACTAACTTTTGGCGGAAAATCCCCAGTTCATAGCGGATGCAGTAGCCCATGGCGGAATAGCCGCCGGTGGTGAGCGCATCCAGGAAACAGGCGGCAAGACGGCCGAGCCCGCCGTTGCCGAGCCCCGCGTCCGATTCAAAATCATACAAGCGATTCAGTTTCACTTTAAAGGTGGAAAGGGCTTTGGCCATGGGAGCGATCAGATCTAAATTATACAGGTTGTTTTTTAAAGAACGCCCCATCAGGAATTCCATGCTCAAATAGTAAACGCGCTTGGCGGCTGCTTGATCGGTTTCTTTTTTGAAGGCGGCACGGCGCTCGTTCATGATTTCAAGCAGTACCAACGCAGTGGCTTTATAAAAAAGTTCATCCGAGGCCTGCCCGGGGGTGACGCCGAAATTGTGCGAGAGTTTACGCTCGATCATAGCGGCTAATTGCTTTGCGTTGTATTGATTCATAAATTCATCTCCGTACATATAATACTAACACTTATATCATACGCTATTTTTTCATGATTTGCAAGACGGAACTATCACTATATTTTGGGCAAATATTAGTCAGAATATACAATAATTTGCTGAAAACAAGAGTTTATGAAAAATTTTTCGTGATTTAGCACAATAAATCCCGGAAAAGGGAAGGCAAGGCGACCGCGCAATTTGACAGAATCGGTGTAAAACTTCAAGCATACCCGAAAAGACGCACCGCCGCAAAAGGGTAACTCATCCGTAAAACCGGGGCGAAATGTCGAAACAGGGCAAAAACGCGCGTCAAAAAAGCGAAAATAATGTATTATAATGTTAATAAATGTTTTTTTGAAAAATAAAAAACACTTTTTTTGTAAAAACTATTGAAATATATAAAACAATATGGTAATATATGGAACATAAAATATTTTGGAGGTAAAATTTATGCGGAAAAAGTTAAAAGTCGTTGTGGCTGATCGCTCTACCGAATTGGGCCGCAACTGCGGGAAAGCGTTGGAAAGTTACGGGATGGAAGTACATATGTGCGAAAAAGACGGTGAACTCCTGCTCTCGGAAATCAAGAAAATCCACCCGGATGTGGTATTGGCGGATGTTTTCATGCCGAATCTGGACATATTAGGTGTTTTGAACGGGCTGAAATCCGTTGATCCGAAAGATCGGCCGATGGTGATGGCGATGTCCGGGTTTGATAATCCGCGTTTGGAAAAAGAAACGCTGGACGCGGGCGCAAGTTATTATTTTTTGAAACCGTTTGACATCAATACCATGGCGGAGCGGGTGATGCAGTTAGCGGGTTGGAAAAACGAAATTTCACCTGTTGTGGTGCGGGACAATGTGGTAACCGATCCCGAATTGGAATTGATGGTGACCGAGATCATTCATCAGATCGGGGTGCCGGCCCATATCAAAGGGTATCACTACTTGCGGGACGCCATTATACTTTCGGTGAAAAACAGTGAGATCATCAACTCGGTCACCAAATTGCTGTACCCCACGGTGGCCAAAAATTACAACACCACTTCTTCGCGGGTGGAGCGGGCGATCCGCCATGCGATCGAAGTGGCGTGGGACAGGGGAGATATTGATGTGCTGAACTCGTATTTCGGGTATACCATTCAGAACGATCGAGGCAAACCGACCAACAGTGAATTTATCGCCATGATCAGCGATAAATTACGCCTGCGCTTGAAAATCAGTTGAAGATAAATCTATAGAAAAACCTCCGCCGGATGCTTTCGGGCGGAGGTTTAAAAATGCTTGCGGGTTTGATTGAAAGAATGGGGCAAGGAAAAGAAGGAAGAAACAGAAAATCAAAA
>CACXFE010000117.1 GCA_902766855.1 Oscillospiraceae bacterium
AAAAGATCCCCGAGCCCCGCGGTCAGCGCCGCCCACGGCGCGCCGAGCAGGGCGGCGGCAAACGCCACGGCGATGAAGGAAAACCCGAAACGCTGGTTCCATACGCTGTATGAAAGAAAGCGTTCCAAAATGATTTTCAGTGCGATCAACAAGGCGGTCATGACCATGTTGAACAGGATGGACTTGTTTGTTTTGTTCATAAAAAAACCTCCTTTTTACCCGTTTTACCGATAATAAGGAGATTACTCTGCAATATTACGCGGCAGCGGGATGCGAAAACCGTACCGCGGGCAAAGCCTTCGTCCGCCGGGCAACTCCCCGTCCCTGCGGCACTTAACGCACGGTTTCCTACTCTGCAATAAAACCATACCGAAACGATCGGTATGGTTTTATTATACTGCTTTTTCTTGTTTTGTCAATCAATTTTTCCCTGTATGCAGAAAACGGGGGGCAAATGCAAACAAAATGGCGGCAACCACGCAATTCAGCGCGATCAGACCGATCAGCGCCGGCAAAAGATTGGTGACTGCCCCCGCGATCAGGATGAAGATGCCGGGCAGGATCGCCGTCATGCGAATACTCATACCGATCATGGAAGCGATCGCCGGCACGAAAGAGGAGGGCAGTGCCAGGTCAATAAACAACCCCACCAACGAACAAAACAGATCAAGCGACAGCCATACCCCGAGCCATAAAAACAGTTCCGCCACGGAGGAAGAAAGCAAGAGAGCGGTCAGAAGAAAGCCGGGGATCAGATCCAACGCCGTTTCGTAAATCCCGCCGGTGAGCGCATAGCGAATCTTGCGGAAGGGACTTTCGGGCACCAGGAAGAAAAAGGGGTGCGAGGTTTCCGCCGCCAACGGGTTTCCCATGTTGCGGAAGAAGATGGCGATACAAAGGATCACGCCGGTAGGCAAGAGCAGTTTGGTTTCGACGACCAACCGAAGGAACAACCCTACCGCGGCGGCAATCAAGGTATAGGTGGCGCAAGTGGGGGTGAAAATGCCGAGAAAGGAGAACCGCTTGCGATTATACATGGTTTTGGTGAAGAAAACCCGCGCTCCTTCACCGGTAAGATCGCCGTTGCGGGCGATTTTGGCACTGCGCTCTTTCTTGCGCACGGTTTTGCCGGCTTGGGCGGCTTCGGTTTTTTCGCGGAGTTCATCCGCCCCTTGCAAGGCGTCTTCATAAAAATCGGCTTTAATGCGCCAGATCAGGCAAGTCAGCAAAATGCAGAGCGCGATCAGCGCCGCCAGATAAAGCAGGGCGGAGAGCATTTGCCCGTCCACCAGGGACATGACAAACCCGCGCAGCCAACCGAATAACGGCACATAGCGGGTGGGGCGGGAGGCAAATACCAACCCGATCGCGTCTAATACCCCTTTTCCGCCGAATTTCACCAACCCCGCCACAACCAGGGCCGGCGCCAGGGCGACGGCCACCGCAAAGGGGCGCACATAGCGCCGGAGCGCCTGGTGAGTTGCCGCAATGGTATAGGTAAAGACCGCGGCCAGTTTTCCGATAAACAGCATCAGCACCCAGCCGATGAAAATGCAAAGGCACTGTATCAGCGTCAAACCAAGCCCGTTCATCAGGTTGGGGATCTGGAAAAGCAGATAAATGGAAGAAATAACCGCCAGCCCCATTTGCAGCACGGTTTTAAACATCAAAACCGATTGCGGCCGCAAAGGCGCGGCAAACAGAAAATTCACATCCGCCATGGTAAAGATTTTTACGCCGCTTTTATCCCCCGTGTAAATATGCAGCAGCACGATCAACAGCATCAGGCCGCCCACGGCCGCTTCCAGGACGGTGTGCATCTGTGCGCGGTCTTCCTCGGTCAGATCGTCCGCGCTGTTGTAGTCTGCTTCATTCTCTTCGATTTCCTCATAGACGGAGGTTGGCTCTTCGGGAGCGTCCGGGATCGCAAGCCCGATCGCCAACCCGATCAACCCGCCGATCAATCCCATGATGGCGATAAAAGCAAGCACAACGGCGATGATTTTGTTGCGAAACAGTTTTTTGATCGCGTTGATGAAAGTATGAATCAAATAATACGGCAGGATCCTCATACCGTTCCCTCCGTTTTGTTTTCGGTGATCGAGAAGAAAAGGTCTTCCAGCGAAACGCCTCGCTCCTCTACATCGCGCCGATCCACTTCGGCTTTCACTTCGCCGTCTTTCATGATGATCGTGCGATCCCACAGCATATCCACACTGTCGATCATATGGGTGCTGATCAAAAGGGAAGCGCCGCCTGCCCGCAATTCGGCAAACAGATCCTTCAGTTCTTTGATGGCGTGCGGGTCAAGCCCGATCATCGGTTCATCAAACAGCATGATCTGCGGTTTTGGCAGCAACGCACAGCAGATGCTTAATTTTTGCTGCATCCCTTTGGAAAGTTCATCCCCGAATTTTTTCACTTTGTCGCTTAACTCGAAGCGTTCCAACAGTTCGTCTTTATAGGCTTTATAATCGGTCAGGCGGTAGGCGCGCGCAATAAACTCCATATGTTCACCGACCGTCAGGTTCGGGTAAAGCGAGGGCAGTTCCGGGATGTAGCCGAGCAAACGCTTGGCCTCCACGCTTTTATTGTAGAGTCCGTTGACCGTGACGATGCCTTCATATTTTAAAAATCCGATCACCGATTTGATTACGGTGCTTTTTCCGGCGCCGTTTGGCCCCAATAAAACCGTGATGCTTCCGTCCGGCAATTCAAACGAAACATCCCGCGTGGCAAAAACTTTTCCGTATTTTTTGGTTAAATGCTCCACTTTTAACATTTTCTCTCAAACCCCTTCCTTGTACCGTACCAGTATACCATAGTTGTCGCCATTCTTCAACAAGTTTATAAGATTATATTACAAGTTCAAAAGAACTTCAATAGGTTTTTAAAATTTTCTGTAAATTTTTCAAATGGTATTCCGATGAAAAGTGCGCACAATATGATTGAAAACGGAGGAATCGGTATGAAATGGATGCGCAGAGCAAGCAAAGCGGCCTTTTTCCTATTTTTGGCATTGGACACGGTGATTTTTTCGGGGATCGCCTATTTGAATGCCACAGTCAGCCGGGAATACAAGATCAAGCAGGGCGAGTTGCCCGTGTTTGACGCGGCGGTGCCTATTACGGCGGTTTACCAAGGTGCCCGCATGGCGCAGGGCGGCGGAACGCCCGCGTTGGGCGATTTTTTTCATGTCCGGTTGAAGGCGTTCGGGATCATTCCGTTTTCCACGGCCAGCGTGGAAGTGGTGGATGAACTGCATGTGGCGGTACTCGGTACGCCGTTCGGCATGAAACTGTATACCGAAGGGGTTTTGGTGATCGATCTTACCGAAGTGGAAACCGAAACCGGCAACCAAAATCCGGCGGGGGCGGCCGGGATTCGAAAAGGCGATTATATTGTATCGGTAGACGGGAAGCGGATATATACCAATGAGGAATTGAGCGCCGCGGTGGAAAATTCCGCCGGCAAGTCCATGCAAATGGAAATCAGCCGCGGCGGGAAAAAGAAGAAGGTTACGCTTTCGGCGGCACGCTCCAAAGAAACCGGCGGGTATAAGATCGGGCTTTGGGTGCGGGACAGTTCCGCGGGGATCGGCACGCTTACTTGTTACAGCCCCGCCACCGGGGTGGTGTGCGGTTTGGGGCACGGTGTGTGCGATGAGGATACCGGGGAACTTCTTGAACTGAATTCGGGTGAATTGGTCACGGCGCAGATCGTTGCGGTGGAAAAAGGAAGCGCGGGAAGCCCCGGGCAGTTGAAGGGGCGCTTCACGCGGGAGGTGATCGGCGCGATCGATCTCAACGCGGAAAACGGCGTATACAGTAAACTGCAAGGGCAGATCGACTTGTCTGAATTGACCGAGGTGGCGCTGAAACAGGAGATCAAAGACGGCGAGGCACAGATTCTTTGCACGGTGGAAGACGACACCCCGAAAGCATACCGCTGCCGGATCAAAAAGCGAAACGCCGCCTACCTTTCTCCCACGCAAAATTTGCTGATCACCGTTACGGATGAGGCATTACTGTCTTTGACCGGCGGGATCGTGCAGGGAATGTCAGGCAGCCCGATCTTGCAAAACGGGAAATTGGTCGGCGCGGTCACCCATGTGTTGGTGGATGACCCGGTTTCGGGATACGGCATCTTTGCCGAAAATATGCTGGCCGCGGCGCAAGAGGTAGAGGAACAACGCCGCGCCGCTTCTTAAATGGAAAGAATAACGGAAAAGCCTTGCCCTTCGGTTTACAGAGAGCAGACCGAGGGGCAGGGATTTTTTATGTTGCATTTTAGACTGCGCCGAAACCGCTTCTAATGTCGATTATGTGCTTGATTCATGGGAAGAATGCGAACTGCCAAAGGAATTCGGCATGCGAAGAAAGGGGCGGAAAACTCGTATTTCTTCGAGGAATTCCCTGAAAACAGAATTGCAAACTTTCAAGTGCCGTCATGCGAACGGCATCTCACTTCTGATCGTTTCTTCCGCCCGGTTGCGGATGTAATCAAGACACAAAAGCCGGACTGTCTGACCTTTGGTGATTCGGATACTTTCAGGCAAGCCCGTTTGTTTTATTGTGAATAAGTCTTTTCATAAACAAAAACTCCCTTGCAAATACGGTGTACCGCAAAGGAGTTGATATTGAAAATGTATATTTTGTTTTTAAAACTTTTTTACCGGCAGGGCAACGAAGGGATACTCCCGGTTGCCTGTGACAGATGGGATCCAATGCAACAAAACGCGCATTAACCCGGCGTTTCGCCCCAACTGCGGATCCTTGCCTTCATTTCCTCGATGCCCAATACGCCGTAAGCAAAGCCCTTTTTCACCAGTTCCGGCGGTAAAAATTCATCATATTTTTCAAACAGCGGCACTTCCCCCGGATAGATCAGATCCATGGGATCAAGCGGCTGTTTTTCTTTTTCCGCCAAAATCCGGAAGAAGGTTTTTTCATCCGTTTTCATATTGAATTGGATAAAATACGGGCGGGAAGAATCCATAGCGGAAAGCCCCAATTCTTCGGCGCATTTTCGCTTTAAAAACCGTTCCAGCGCTAAAAAGGCGTAGGTGCCGAGCCACGGGAATAAGCACCAGGTATTTCCGCCGAGATTGATCAGCGGGCGCTGCGTCAAGGAAGAAAGGCGGGCGGTCTGCCGGGCTTCCGCCAGGCGCCCCGCGGCGTTTTTCATCAGATACGGGTAGTTTTTTTCTTCTGCCAATACCTGTTTCATCCGTTCCAGCACCCGGGTGTTGATGTCGCCCGGGCATTGCCCGAAATAGGCGGGCACTTTGCCTTTGACTTGCTCGCAGTAAACCAAATGCCGCTTGTGATCCACTTCCTCCACGATCCAGACATGCCCCGCAATCGCGATTTTTTCGCCCACGGGCGGCGGCATCACGATCGTGCCGAGTTCTTCGGAATTGGAGCGCACGGTGTATTCCTCGTTTTCTTGAAAAACCGCATAGAACTTAAAAGAATTGATCTGCCGTTCTCCCGCCAGCCCTACGATCAGCCCGCCGGTTTCGGTGCGCTGAATTTGGTCGGTTTCCAGCAAATGCCGCAGCAAAATTTTGTAATCTTCCTTGGTAATGCGGTGAAAAACGCTTAATGTCAACACGCGGGAGGCCAGCGCCGCAGGGGATAACTCCCCGCAGGAGCCGAGCGTACTCATGGTTTGGTGATACAGCAAACTGAACGGCAGGCGATCCAGTTTCGGCGGCTCTACCCATTTTTCTTCCAGATACACCTGAATCAGTGCGATGCCCTGAATCAATTCCCAGGGAATGGTGACCGGCAGCATGGCGCGCGGCTCGGGAGGCTCTTCCCGTATGACGAACCACATTTCAGGCGGCATTCCCCGGCGCCCGGTGCGTCCCATCCGTTGCAGGAAGGAAGATACGGTGAACGGGGCGTTGACCTGAAAAGCCCGCTCCAACCGCCCGATATCGATCCCGAGTTCCAGCGTGGCGGTGGTTACGGTGGTGAGCGTTTTTTCTTCATCCTTCATTTCGGCTTCCGCGGTTTCCCGGAAAGAGGCCGAAAGATTGCCGTGATGAATCAGAAAACGATCCGGCTCGTGCCTGGCTTCGCAATAACTGCGCAAGGTCGTGGTAGCGGCTTCGCATTCTTCGCGGGAGTTGACGAAAACCAGACATTTTTTGCCTTTGGTATGTTCGAAAATATAGCCAAACCCCGGGTCGGCGTGCTCGGGGGCGGTATCGGTTTTCATATCAAGAGTGGTCAGATAAGAAAGCGCGCCCGGCTCCGGCTCCTCCATGGCGGGAGCGGTGTAGAAATGCTCCATGGAAAGGCGCCATTTGATCCCTTTTTCTTCAATTTCGGGAATGATCGTGCCTTTGCCCGTGCCCGCCGCCAAAAAGCGGCCGGCGGCTTCCGGGTCGCCGATCGTGGCGGAAAGCCCGATGCGGCGGGGATTGATCCCGGCCAGTTTGGAAAGCCGCTCGATCAGGCAGAGTGTTTGCCCGCCGCGATCCGCCCGCATGAGCGAGTGGATCTCATCGATCACGATAAACCGCAGATCGCCGAACAGTTTGGGGATATAGGCGTGTTTGCGCAAAAGCAGGGCTTCCAGGGATTCGGGTGTGATTTGAAGGATCCCGGAAGGCTTTTTCAATACTTTTTCCTTATGAGAGGCCGAAACATCCCCGTGCCAGTGCCAAACGGGAATGTCGGCTTCACGGCAAAGATCGTTCAGGCGGGAGAACTGGTCGTTGATCAGGGCTTTCAGCGGCCCGATATACAGCGCCCCGACCGAACGGGGCGGATCCTCCGAAAACAGGGTGAGAATGGGGAAAAAAGCGGCTTCGGTTTTGCCGGAGGCGGTAGACGCGGTCAGCAATACATTCTGATCGGTGCCGAAAATGGCGTCCCCCGCCGCTACCTGAATCGCGCGGAGCGACTGCCATTCGTTCTGATAAATGAAATCCTGAATAAACGGGGCATAGCGGTCAAATACATTCATATCCGTGATCCTTATAATTCAAATTCGGCAAAGCCTTCCGCAAGGTCTTCTTCGGGTTGTGCCGCCGCAAAATGGAACTCCTCCGAATGTAAAAGGGATTGCGGATGAATGCCGGGGTTTTGATACAGAATGTTCAACAATTCAATAAAATCACGGATCACTTCCCGTGGGGTAATAGCGGTATCCGCTCCGATCCGGCTGAATTCCAGTTGAATGAATTGTTCGAGATCCTGTGCGGTCAAAACAGGCGTATAATCGAATAATTGCGCATGAATATCCGTTAATTTCTCGGTCAGGACCAACATTTCCTCATAAGTCAGGGGGACAAGGCGGATGACCGGCGCCAGCATATCCTTTTGCTCACCTTTGCCGAAACGCCCTTCCGCCAAACGGGAGCGCAGGGCCTCATAACTGTATACCCCGCGGCGGGTGTCCTCGATACACTGGGGCGTGCCGCTCATGATAATGCCGAGATGGTGGGCTTTGCCTTGCAGGGTGTCGTTATACATAGTCAGGATTTTCTCATAATTGTACTGCCGGGTAATGCTGTTGGGGATTTTATAAATGTTGACCAATTCATCAATTAAGATCAACAGCCCGCCGTACCCCGCGCCTTTTAAGAAAACCGCGAATAATTTGATATATTCGTACCAATCGTCATCGGTTACGATGATGTTTACGCCGAGTTCCGCTTTCGCATCGCTTTTGGTGGGGTATTCTCCGCGGAACCATTTCACCACTTTTTGTTTGGTTTCATCCTCTCCCGCAAGATATGCGCGGTAATAGAGGGTGAGCAAACGGGCAAAATCAAACCCGTGTACCATTTCGTTTAAGGAAGCAATCACTTCCCGGATCCTGCTTTCGGTCAGGGCGGCAAGGCGGCTGTCTTCAAAAGTCAGCCCGTTTTCCTGCATCACCTGCGTTTGCAGCGTGCTGATCCAACGGTCTAAAATCAAGGTCAGCGCGCCGCCTTCGGGGCGGGTTTTGGTGGACATATTGCGGATCAATTCTTTGTAAGTGGCAAGCCCTTGCCCTTTGGTGCCCTGTAAGCGCCGCTCGGGCGAGAGATCGGCATCCGCCACCACAAAGTTTTTATCCATGGCGTAATTGCGGATGGTTTGCAGCAAAAAACTTTTGCCGCTGCCGTATTTTCCTACCACAAAACGGAAGGAGGCGCCGCCGTCTTCCATAATCGCAATATCATGCAGAAAAGCATCGATCTCGGTTTCGCGCCCCACCGTGACATACGGCAGACCAACGCGCGGTACCACACCGCCTTTCAGCGAATTGATCAGCGCGGAAGCGATTCTCTTCGGTATTTTCATAAGCCTACCATTCCTTTCAGTTCTTCGGCGTAGTCTTCCACAAGTTCGGGGGCGTCCCCTTCAAACACGATCACGGTATCCCCGAATTGATCGAACAAGGCTTCATTGATGCTGTCGGTCACCACCGAAAGCATCTGCCCGCCGGCTCTTGCGGCGTCATCGGCGTTTCGGCCGGTGAGCAGGGCGGTCAGCACGGCGATTTGCACGGAGGTCAATCCCGTTTCGGGGAGCGGCGCGACCGGCTCCGCCGGGGGAGGGGCTTCCTCCTCTTCCTCCACGATCAGTTTTTTTCGCGTGAGTTCGGAAGTATCGCGGATGGATTGAAGTTTAGAGCGGTCAATCAAAATCTCCGGGCGCTCTTTGCGCTTTTTTTCTTCTAAAAATTCCCGCAAGGCTTTTTCGATCGCATCCGAAAAGATCTTCGTGCAGTCGATCGGTTTCAGTTGGTGCGGGAAGCGGTAAACCCGGCGCATGGTAATATCAATATTTTTTAACAGGATCCCCAGTTTTCCCGCTTTGTCTTTCCGGCATAAAAACCGCTCGCACACCCAGTTCCCGTTATGGCAGAGATAGCGGGTAACACCGCTGACCTCGTAAACCGTGTCGGGGTGGGGTGCTTTCTCATAAAACACCGCGGAAGAAAACAGAAAAGTATCATATCGCTCATAAGAGCCGAATAATTGCCCGAAGATCCCTTGCGGACTCTTTTTTCGGTAATACTCCGCCAAAGCGGAAAAAACACGGGCAGTTACCGCCGCCACATCTTCGGGATATTTTTTGTAAAAGGCGGAGCCGGTCAATTTATAGGAAGAAAACGGTTCCAGCGCGTGCAGCACTTCTTCGGGCGTATGGTCCCGGTATTCAAGCAGCGTGATCAGCGCCCCGTCATACTTAAAATCGGCACTCCCGGTCAAAAGGGAGCGATCCAGTCCGTAATAAATCACATAATCGTTTAACCATGATTTGGTATAGCGGCAAAGGCGCGGATCGATCCGCTCATACTGCTCGTGCAGCCATCGCAGTTTCCGGAGCCCTTCTTCCGGCGAAGCCACCCCGATGCCGCAGAGCAATTCATAGGTATAAAGAAAGGCATAGGCGAGCGGCGCCTTGACAAGTTCGCCCCGCCGCAGTTTTGCCCGCCAGGAAAAATAACCGCGCAACTGCGGCAGGCTGAACTCCCGATAAGTCGGGAAATAGCGGATAAAATCCGGCGGAAGCGGGTAATCATCTTCAAAATCCTCCATGTATTTACCTTGCAGATAAAAGATTTCGGCGGAGGATTTATAGAGCATATCGCGGCCGGAAAGCAGACCCCGCATTTCCTTGTATTTCGGCGGGGTGAAGTTTTTCATATGGGAGGCGGTGAATAAGATCGGTTCATCGCGGTAAGGGACTTTTGAACCGCTTTTTTGCGAAACGGTGCGAATGATCTGATCGACCAGTTGATGCAATTTGTCCGAATCGGCCATTTTTCCACCCCCCTATTCTTTTATGATACCATATTCGACAGGGCTTTACAAGAATTATCGGTTGAACTTTTGAAAAAAATGCGGTACAATAAAGGAACAAAAGAACAAGGAGGGAAAGGGATGAAACGCCGGGCGGCGGTATGGTGTTTGTTGATGAGCCTGTTATGCCTTACGGGCTGTGATTTATTGGCTCCGATCGGCGGGAGCGAGGCGGAAACATGGTTTTATTACGAAGAAGAAATCGTTCGAGAGGCGGAAATCGAGCCGCAGAGCGACGCGGATGGCACGGTTTCTTCAAAAACGGGCGCGTCTTCCGCGAGGACGGATCAGAAGGGCTCTTCCGCCGGCTCCACGGCGTCGCTGAAAACCGGCAGTGTGACCGATCCGAAGTTGCCCACCTTTTCCCCTTCGTTGCAGGAGTATTTTTATACCGCGATCGGGCAATCGGATTTTTACCAATACGGTTTTTTACCCGCCAATGAGAAAAAGGCGTATCGCCTGCTGGTGCAAGCCGCGCAAAAAGGGGCGGTGACCGTGCGGGTAGGCGATTGCAAATGCACTTCCGAAACCATTTTTCGTGTTTATCGGGCCTTTATGGCTGATTGCCCGCAGTTTTTCTACCTTTCCAAAACTTTTTTATACACCGTCGGCACATGGAGCGACCGTGTGAACACCGTGATTTTGCATTATACCGACGGAAGCGTGACCGATGAATACAATACCAAGGGGCGGATTATCCGCACGGCGGATCGCTCGCGGATCTCTGAACAAATCGAGGAATTCAGCAAAAAAACGGAAGAATGGATCGCCGGGTTTTCCACCGATTGGGATGTATGGGGAATTGAGAAGCAACTGCATGACAAGGTGATCGACGAAGTGGCTTATGATACCGAAACAGCGGAAAAGGTCGCGGCATCGGTCAATGTGAGCGGGCACGCGTTTGACGCATACGGCGCCGCCTGTGAAGGGAAAGCCGTGTGCGAAGGATATGCCAAACTGTTTCAGTTCTTGTGTTACAGAATGGGGATCAACTGCACCACGGTGATCGGTACGGTGGAGGAAGGCTCCCATATGTGGAACGCGGCGCAACTGGAAGGGGAATGGACAATGCTGGATCTCACCTGGGACGACGCGGAGACCGAAGGCCTTCGCTATTACCGGTATTTTAATTTGACCGAGTCGGAGATGAGCGCGGATCATATCGCGGACCGCGAAGGTCTTGCGGTGCCTTCCTGCACATCCGAAGAGGGGGCGTTTTATCGCCGCTTTGCGTTCGATGTGCGCTCGCTTTCCGCCCCGCCCGAACACTTCGAGGAGGCGCTGGATCGCTTGGCGGCAGGAAACGACCGGTATCTTTGCATCAAGATGAACGGAAACGAACAGCGAATCAACCGGTATATCCAAACCTACCTTTTCCCTGCCCGGAGCGAGGTACAGCGGTATATCAGAGAACAGGGATACAACATTCGCTTTGATACGCATAGTTATATCAGCGGCGATTATTTGTATCTGCATTTAATTTGAATTTGATTGACTAACTTTTAAAAATATGCTATACTTGGCTTATGGAAGATTTGAATATTGTAATTGCGAAAAATTTAACGGCATTGCGAAAAAAGAATAAGTGGACGCAGTTGGAACTGGCCGAAAAACTGAACTACTCCGATAAAGCGATCTCAAAATGGGAGCAGGGGGAATCTTTGCCCGGGATTGAGGTGCTTTATAAACTGGCTCACCTGTACGGCGTTAGTCTGGACTATATCACGGGGGATGAAAAGGAGCCGCCGGCGGTCAGAAAAACCGGGAATGTTCGTAAGCGCAACGCGGTGATCACCTTACTGTCTATTTTGGCAGTTTGGTTTTTGGCGACCGTGTTTTATGCCATTTTCAATATTTCCGGGGGGTATCGGCTTTGGATGCTGTATGTCTGGTGTGTTCCGGTTTCCATGATTGTTGCGATTGTTTTTGATGTGATTTGGCATGACCGAAAGGGTTTCTTCTTTTTGGTCACGGCTTTGGTTTGGTCGCTCCTGTTGTGTTTTTGCCTGCAATTCATGCAGTATAATATCTGGGTGATTTTAGGCGTGGGGGTTCCCGCGCAGGTGGGCGTTTTGCTTTGGGCATGGCTTGCCAAACTGGTTCGAACGAAGCAGTAAGAGGAGGCGCGATATGGTCAAACTGGGGAATGACTGGGATGAGATATTGGCCGATGAATGGCAGAAACCGTATTATCGCGCATTGCACCAGTTTCTCAAAAGCGAGTATTCTTCTTGCCGGGTTTACCCGGATATGTACGATATTTTCAACGCCTTGCGCTACACCGCGTTTGAAGATACGCGGGTGGTGATCATCGGGCAGGATCCTTACCATGGGCCGGGGCAGGCACACGGGCTTTGTTTTTCGGTTAAAAAAGGGGTGGCGTTGCCGCCTTCTCTGGTGAATATTTATCAGGAAATTGAAGAGGATCTGGGGGTTACCATGCCGCCGCACGGGGAGTTGACCGGGTGGGCAAAACAAGGGGTTTTGCTGCTCAACACGGTGCTTACGGTGCGGGAAGGCCGCCCGAACAGCCATAAAGAAAAAGGCTGGGAGAATTTTACCGATCGGGTGATCGGGGAACTGAACCGGAAAGAAACGCCGGTGATCTTTCTGCTTTGGGGCGCAAATGCGGAGCGCAAAGCCCGGGTGATCACCAATCCGATCCATTATAAATTATGCACGGCGCATCCCAGCCCGTTATCGGCCTATCGCGGTTTTTTCGGATGCCGCCATTTTTCCAAAACCAATGAGTTGCTAAAAGCCTCCGGGCAGGAACCGATCCGTTGGGAGGCAATATAAAAAAATAATGTTACCAAAGGAGATGAGCAGATGAAAACGACGGGGATGATCCGGCCGATTGACAAGATGGGGCGGGTGGTGATTCCGAAGGAGATCCGCAAGCAATTACAAGTAGAGAATGATGTGGACAGTTTCGAAATTTATATGGACGGGGATAAAGTGATCCTGCAAAAGTATCAACCCACCTGTATTTTCTGTGATTCTTTGGCGGATAGTAAGCCGTTTGGCAAATATATGATCTGCAAAGATTGCATTGAAAAGATTTGTAAATTACGGGATGAAGAGTGAATTTTTATCGCTTGCTCCACAAAACAAAAAAAGGAACAGCCGCCTCACGATTTGCGAGGCGGCTGTCAGTCTGTCAGAGAAAACAATCCGCAACTTTGCGCCGCTTTCGGCGCAAAGTTTGTTTTTCCCGGCAACAGGTGTTTCAGCAAAATCAGAATTTTCCGCCGCCGCCCCCATGGGTGGAGCCGGAAGAAGAGGTATGGGTGCTGGAACCGCCCGAACCGGAATCCCGCTCGATCCGCCGGGTGGCTACGGTGGAATATAAGAACAGATCGCGGTTGGTGGTGATGTTCAAACTGCCGTTTCTTAAATAATCCCCGGCAAACGGCTGGGATCGCACGGATTTCAGTTGCGATTTCCACACGGCAATCACGATAAAACTGATCAGGAACCCAATGGCTAAACAAATCAGCAGGTTTCTCAAAAAGGCAAAGGGCGCTTTGGGCAGGTTGCCGATGTCATAGGGCTCGCCGCTTTCCGCTTGGGTAAGGAAGTCGTTGCACAGATCGGCAAAGCAAACGAAACCGTCATAATATTCGTCTTCCGAAAAATATTCCAAAAACTGTTCAGACATATAGTCAAGCCCTGCGTCGGTGATCACGGTGATACCGTAACCGGCGGTGCTGACCCACCAATCGCGGCTTTCCATCGCCAATAACAGCAGGCAGCCGTCTTTCGAAGAGCCGTATCCGTATCCGTTGTAATCGTAATAATCATCGGCAAACTCCATCGGGGATTTGCCGCCCAGATCATCAACGGTTACGATCACCACATCAAATTTCTTTTCGGCGCTGATGGTTTCCAGTTTTTCAGTCAACTGTGCGGCTTCCGATTGGGTCAGTAACCTGGCGGAATCCACCAATAAAGGTGGTGTTTCGGTTTCCGCCGCGCAGGTAAGCGGCACGAAAAGGAGGCAAAGGATCAGAAAAAAAGATACCGTTTTTTTCATCTTGACCCCTCCTTACAGTAACCAAATCAGGTAACTGATCAAAAACGCAATGGCGGTGAAAGCGCCTGCCAGACCAAATAACCAACGGTTTTTCGCGCTTTTATCCA
>CACXFE010000118.1 GCA_902766855.1 Oscillospiraceae bacterium
CTATCTTGCTGCTCCGGTGTCATCTTGTTATCGCTCGGCAAACAGAGCCCGCGCCTGAAAATATCGGCTCCTACATCGATTCCAGAGCCCTTTATGTAAGCATTTGTGCGCCCTCGGCCGTTGCCCTCGACCGTGATGAAGGGGTTTGTCCGGTATATCGGCTGCATATGCATGGGTTTCCAGATCGGGCGCCCCTCTGCGCGAAAGGCGGCTAACGCATCCAATATTTCCTGAGGGGAACTTTTTCCGCTTTCGGTTTTGTATAAATACTCCTGTTCACCACGAACCATCGGTGCCATCGCATCTTCCTCAATGATCATACAGGACAACCAAAAATTAGGCTGACTTTTTCCCGGTCCCAGGGATTCATTTTCACGGGAAGATCGGCAAGTCCTTTTTCATACCGTTCCCAAATGGCTTTCTTTTGAGCGATATGCTCGTCAAGAAAAGGAATTTGACCACGGACTACTCCGGCAATGATATTGGACATTCTGTAATTATAACCGATTTCCTCATGCTGATACCAAGGGGCGGCTTCACGGCTTTGGGTGCTCCATTTGCGAATCTTTTCCGCATCGGCTTTTTGATTGGTCAAAAACAAACCGCCTGCCGAGCCGGTAATAATTTTATTACCGTTAAAAGAAATCGCACTATACTGGCCAAGCGTACCGGTTTCGACCCATTGCCCGTTCAACCGATACTTTGCACCAAGACTTTCCGCAGCATCTTCCACAATCAAAGCGCCGTGCCGATCGCAAATGGCTTTGATCTCGTCCATCTTGCCGGGAGTGCCATAGAGATGAGCAACAATCACAAGACGGACATCGGGATACAGTTCAAAAGCCTTTTCCAATGCTTCCGGACTCATATTCCAAGTATCATATTCCGTATCAATGAATACTGCTTCACCGTCTTCATAAGCAACCGGATTGATGCTTGCGTCAAAGGTGCAATCTGAACAAAAAACCCGGTGCCACTGTAAAGTGCCCTGATTGGGTTTTGCTTGTCCGTATAATGCCTCGCCGGCAAGTTTGGTGGCAAGATGAAGCGCAGCGGTACCGCAAGAAAGACCAACAGCGTACCCGACGCCGAGATATTCGGCCAATTCTTTCTCCACGGCATCGATATTCGCGCCGACCGTGGAAACCCAGTTGGTTTGAATGGCTTCATCGACCCAATGTTGCTCGTTTCCGTGCATGGTGGGACTGCTTAACCAAATTTTTGATTGAAATGGTTCGATTCCGACAAACTTTGAATCAGACAAAAAATCGTGCATGCTATTCATTGGATATGAAAGACATATCCACTCCTTAAAAATTGATTGGTGGTTATTGATAAACCAATCCATATGATTATAACATATTAAAAACATATTGTAAATAGAAAAGCAAAAATTTTGTCATTATTATAAAAAAGATTTCCTGTAAAAAGTTGAAATATCACAAAACCCGCTTTTGTTCATTTGACAAAGTGGGTTTTGCGGATTTCAATTATCAGATAACCAAAGTTCAATATCACCGGTAGAAGTTTTGATTTCACAAACTCCGCCGGATGCCGTTTTGGGAACCCGCACGGATCCGGTAGATGTATCTGTCAGAAAAACTTTTTCCGTGCAAAGCGTCCCGGAAACATCGCCGGTTGAAGTTTTGATCTTGATCCGCCCGGCATCACAGCGATCAAACTGCACATCTCCTGTGGAGGTTTGAATGCCGAAATCGCCTTTGGCGACCGTCTTTTTCAGCGTAATGTCGCCTGTGGAGGATTCAATCGAAACCGCCTTCTCGCAATCGACCGAATCTGCCGAAATATCTCCGGTAGAAACGGAAAGATGAATCTCGCCCGCGTGCAGATTTTCAAGGCGGATATCCCCCGTAGCGGTTTTGATCTTTAACATTTCCTTAACGGAAGCCTTGCAAATCACATCCCCGGTACTGCAAGTAATTATAACATTGCCAAAAGAAAACGAATCGGGGATTGAAACCGTTCCAGTACGATTTTCGATTTGACAACTCTCATATTGTTCTGCCGGAAGATAAACGGCAATTTGCGGCGTTTTTAAAAAGATACCGATATGATCGTACCATTTTCTTTTATCTTCGGTGCGAACGGTTAAAACGCCCTGATCCACAGAAACCAACTGTTTCATCTGTTTGGATTCCGAACAGACAACCTTGCAGACATCGTCTTTCGCCGGTAAAAAGCGAATATCCGCTGTTAAAGAGCGGAGGTCGATGGTTTGAAAATCCTCACTTTCGGTATAAGTATGGGTTTCGAAAGAATCCGTGCAGAACTTTGAAAAATCAAACCCGGCAGCCATGAGCGCGCCGCCGAAAAGCACCATACCGATTCCCATGAAGACCACCGCGGTCATGATGAAGCCTTTTTTCATGCCGTTCTCCCCCTCTTCATACATTTCCTTTTGATTCCGATTGCCGCTATTTTTGTAAACTTCACAATGCCTTTGGAAGCCGCCAAGCACGCCCATGTAATCAAAATGGAAAAACCTATGCAGAAAATCCCGATGCCAACAGCCGCGATCCCCGTCAACCCATGCCCTTGTAAAGCAAAAACGGCCGAAGCCACTATCAAACCTACTGCGGACACCCAACAGGAAATTGCAACCGCCCAAAAGGAAATCAGCACTGCCCAAATCACAAGATAAAGGGAAAAAATCACAACCACGGCGGCAAGAATCAGCGGAAACCACAGTGGAAATCCCAAAATGAGCAAAACCACTTCCCATGCGCGCAAACCGCGTTTGGGGGCAATCCTTTCTTTTACCAGTTTCATCAGCGGAATATCCGCCGTCATTTGTGCAACGATCTCTTTGACGGAGCCGATTGCCGCAATCGCTTCTTCCTCGGTCATTCCTTCCTCCATGCGATCGTCGATCATTTCAGTATAAAAAGCCAGACATTCATCTGTAACATCTTGAGGGAAGCCGGTCAATCCGTTTTGCAATTCGGTTAAAAACTCTTGTTTCTTCATCGTAATATGTTCAGCGTGACTCTTCACGCTCATCCTCCTTTGTGACAAACTGATAGATCAAAATCATTTCTTTCCATTCGGTTTTGAACTCTTCCATGCGCTTTCTTCCCGCCGCGGTGATATGATAGTATTTTCTCAACCTTCCATCGTGTTCACAAGTGCGGACAGTCAGCATATCAGCGGTTTCCAGGCGTTTCAGAATGGTATACAAAGTTGATTCCGATAAGGCAATATACGGTTTCAAATCATTGATGATCTTGTACCCGTATGAATCTTCATTTTTCATGGCGGCCAGCACACATACATCCAAAAGGCCGCGCTTTAATTGAACATCCATCATCATCACCGTTTCTTTCCAAGACACAAAATGCGATCAAAAAACCATGTCTTTATATTTTTAGCGTGATGTTTCACGCTATACCTCTTATTACGGTATACATCATATCACGAAGTATCAATCGTGTCAAGTGCTATTTTCAGAAGGCGCATTAAGAAAGGGCAACATACAGCGAGCGCGCTATGCCAAGCCGAAATTAACGGGATACCAGTTTTAAAAACCTGGCATCGTTCATCTGTTCGTTCGTCAGATATTCGCCGTTATAAAACAGCGCATAGGTTGTAATCGGCGTCGGTGCGTTTTGTGCGTCTGTTTTCCTTGCAAGGTGAATCGCTTTAAAGGGGATCTGATGCTCCCGTGCGGTCTTCTCCACAATCGGCACATACTTCGCGTTGAACGGGCACTGATTGGTATAATAAAGCACATAACCGTTTTTCTCCACGCGAGGACTTTTCGCACAGTCCTTGAATTTTGGCTTTTCAGCGCGATCCGAAAACGGCAAATACCAAAGTTGAACACCGCCGACCGCCTCATCGCAAACGGTAAAGCCTTTATATTGCAAATACTTCGGGTCGGCAAGAAATGACCTTTTCTTTGCAGAAGAAAGAATGCACAGCCCTTGTTTTCCTTTTTCTTTGCTGTCGGCCATACAGGCACCGAGCAGATCGTTTGAATAACCGTGCCCCTTCAAAGAGCCGGAAACCCAAAGACAATCGATATACATATACCCATCGGCAACGATCGGGACCCATGCGTTTTCGGCAGGAATATATTCAATAAAGCATTTCCCCCGCTCTACGCTTTTCAAAAAGACAAGACCTTCCGCAAACCTCTCTGCAAGCCATGCTTTTTTGGATGCGACCTGACTGTCCTTGTTGTTGGAAATCGCGCAGCAAATATGTTCTTGTTCCAAATTTTCCGTTGTCACTCTGATATATTCCATCAAAATCGCCATACCTTTCCAAGATACAAAATGTAATTCTTACACATTGGTTTTGGTTGCCGCAAGAATGGCAGAAAAACCGTGTCCTGTCTTCATCAGCGAAACACCTTTATTCCTTCATGAGCCTTGAAGGGGCGCTTCATTCAAAAACGCGCGATTTGTTTACCAAATCACGCGTTTTTGTTGGTGCCGGAAGCGGGGGTCGAACCCGCACGGTATCGCTACCACTGGATTTTGAGTCCAGCACGTCTGCCAATTCCATCATTCCGGC
>CACXFE010000119.1 GCA_902766855.1 Oscillospiraceae bacterium
ACCGCGACGATATTATCCAGCCGGATCTGCCCGTTTGACACGGTGGAAACCACCGCGCCGTCACACGAAGCAAAATAGAATTTCTTCCATTTTGTTCTGTCAAAATTAACATCGGTATTCGGGGCGGAGATCTTCGCCTTGAAATGCACCCAGTTAAGGTTGGCATACGGCTGCGACCATTCCAGTCCCGACAGGAACCAGATTGCGCGGTGGTTGTCGTCCCCTTCCGACATCAGTTTCAGCAGAAGGGTGTTATTCCCCGCTGTTCCGTAAGCCGCTTTTACTTCGTCCCACATCTTGCCGGTTGCCGGGTTGTCCCCCGAAGCAAAGAACATGGCGTCCCACTCAACGGTATCGTATTGCGAGATGTCCATACTTTCCGGAAGGGTGTAGGTCGCGGTGCGGAACGCTCCATAATTCACATCGCACTCGATCGCGCCCGCGCTGCCTTGGGAACGCGGCGCCACGCCCGGCGCGCTCAATGCGTTGCCGCCGGTTTTCGTCCACCCGGTCAGGGTGTCGCAATCGGTGATCACGGTCGTCACGGTTTCCGCCAGGGCCCCGATGGCCGGGAAGACGGAGAAAACCATCATGACCGATAAAAGACAAGCCATGATTCTTTTTTTCATGATAATCTCCATTCTGCCGCAAAGCGTCAGCACAAACAGGTTATAACATCTCCACGAGCGGCGGATGGAGATGATCCCGGCATGTTTCGCGGCTGCCTTTTTACCAAAGGCGAGCGGAACGCCGTCCCTATCTTGTGTATAGCGTGATTTTTCACGCTGTTACTCCTCTTTTGTCCATTCCGATTTCAACCAATTTTTCAAAGCGGTCAGCCACCGGCTGTTGCCCGCCGTTTCCGGCGCCACCGTGCGGTTGGTTTGCAGATCCGCCGTGGCGGTGCCGTGTACCCCGTAGGGGAAAATATGCAATTCAAACGGTACGCCGCAGCGCGCCAGCGCCGCCGCATATACCAAGGAATTGGCAACCTTCACATTTTCATCCTGTGAAGTGTGCCAGAGAAACGCGGGCGGTGTATCGGGCGTGACCAACTTCTCGCAGGAAAACCGCTCCCGCTCTTGATCGGAAGGCTCGTGCCCGAGCAAAAAGGCAAAACTTTTTCGGTGCGCAATGGCCGGATCAGCCGAGATCACCGGGTAGCACAAGGCCGAACGCGCCGGCTTTACACTTGCCGGGAAACACGCGCGAACCTCCTGCCACGCATAGGCGTTGGCATACAGCGCCGCCAGATGCCCCCCGGCGGAAAACCCCATCAGCACCGACCGGGAAAGATCGCACTGCCATTCCTCGTGCCGGCGGATCAGTTCAAAAACCGCCGCCACTTCCCGCAGTTGCGCGGGAAACCGGTGCGGCACAACCGAATAGCGCAAAACAAACACCGCGTAGCCTTCCGGCAAAAGATGTACCGCCACCGGCTCCTGCTCCCGTTCCGAGCAAAACAGATATGCGCCGCCGGGAAGGATCACCGCAACGGGGCGCTTGCCCGGTTGCTCCCGGTGCGGAAGATACACCTCTATGGTGGGATCCTTTCCGCCCTCCCCCAAAAAGGGGAAGGGCTCTTTCAATCGAATTGTTTCGGTTTTCATGTTTTACGGTTTTACAACTTCGCTCCATCCGGTGGTGGCAAGCGGCGCGTACGCCGGTGTGATTTCAACCCCGAGCAACGCTTTGCGAAGCAGAACCAAATCTTCATTTTCCACCGTGCCGTTGCCGGAAACATCCGCCGCGGCAAGATACACCTCTACATCCAGTCCCGCAAAATATTTTTCTAACCGTACCAGGTCAAGAACATCGACGGTGCCGTCGCCGTTCACATCGCCGGTTTCCAGATCCATCGGCGGGATGGCGTAAAGATTGTCAAGCCGCATATTCACATTCGGCACGCTCTCGTCCGCATAGGTATCGGTCACGCGGAAAGAGAAGGCTTTCAACGCCGCCAAATTCAGGTTTCTTGCCCGGTCAAGATTCAAGGTGACCGTGTACCAGCCGGTGCCGTCCGCCTCGATCGCCATTTTGGAGAGATCGTAAACATAGGTACTGCCGCTCGCATCGGTCAGTTCCGCCTGAATATACTCCGCATACGCGGTTCTGATCGTTTCCCACAAATCATCGGCCGCGCCCGCTTTCAGGAAACGAACATGGAAACGAAGGAAGCCGTGGCGGCTGATGTTCACCGCTTCGGAGAAGGTGTATTTGGTCGGGCCGACTTTGCCGTATCCCGCAAACACCTGGATCGCGCTCCCGGTTTTGCCGTTGGGATTGATCGTCATATTGGTGTTATCCGCAGAGCCGCGATAAGTCCAGCCGGCTTTGTCTTCACAATCTTCCAGCAGCCGGTCGATCACCGACGCGAAATCATATCCGTTCGGGGTGATCTCCGCCGTATCCGCGATCAAATTGTCGATCTTATAGAATGTCGTGCCGATTTCGCTGTCGCCAAGCCCGGTCGGTTTGGTGTAAACCGCGAAGGAGGTGATGTTGGAAAGATCCAGCGCCTCGCCGTCCAGTTTTACGGCAAGATGCCACCAATCTTTGTTGACGCTGTCGATCCGCAGGTCATAAAGGGAATAGGTCGCGGTGTTTGTGCCGTCGCTGATTTCCACCCCGACCGAATCGGTATACGCCCGAGTGATGGTTTCCAACTGATCAACAAGGGATCCCGCGGCCAACGCCGTCATATCCCATTCCACGGTGGTATACCCGGTCAGATCGATCGGGGAAGCCGCGGTATAGGTCAATTTGCGCAGGATGCCCGTGCCGCCGTCTACCCGGATGGCGCCGCCGGTCAACCCCGCCGCGCTGGTCTGGATCGT
>CACXFE010000120.1 GCA_902766855.1 Oscillospiraceae bacterium
CATATAGTCAAGCCCGGCGTCGGTGATCACGGTGATACCGTAACCGGCGGTGCTGACCCACCAATCGCGGCTTTTCATCGCCAATAAAAGCAGGCAGCCGTCTTTCGAAGAGCCGTATCCGTATCCGTTGTAATCGTAATAATCATCGGCAAACGCCATCGGGGATTTGCCGTCCAAACGATCAACGGTTACAATCACCACATCAAATTTCTTTTCGGCGCTGATGGTTTCCAGTTTTTCAGTCAACTGTGCGGCTTCCGACTGGGTCAGCAACCCGGCGGAATCCACCAATAAAGGCGGCGTTTCGGTTTCCGCCGCGCAGGTAAGCGGTACGAAAAGGAGGCAAAGGATCAGGAAAAAAGATACCGTTTTTCTCATTTTTACCCCTCCTTACAGTAACCAAATCAGGTAACTGATCAAAAACGCAATGGCGGTGAAAGCACCTGCCAGGCCGAATAACCAACGGTTTTTCGCGCTTTTATCCATCGGCAGGTCGCCTACCAGTTTGCCTGTTTGCCCGTTCATGGCAAACAGGAACCGCTGGCCGTTCCAGGTGGTGTTGAGCAACCACACAGGGTAAAGCGCGTATTTGGCTTTTCCGTTTTGCACATTGATCGCGGAGTTTTCAACCGTGATCGTGCTGTACCCTGTGGCGGTGGAAGCAAAAACCTGTTCGGTACTGTTTTTTACCCGCTCGTTGGCGCGCGCCACGCTGTTTTCACTCGAAACATCGTATTTATCCGCCAGATAGCCCGCTAAATACGCGGTTTTAAAATCGACCGCCTGCGAGAAATCATACGGTTCAATGGATTCCATCAGGTCGTCAGGCATATTGCTTGATCCGTCCACCGGGATGTGATCGAAGGCGACATTGCCGCCGCGCACCACGGAATAATAGGAAGTTTCGGTGTATTCGTAATTCCGGTCGCTCCAGGTACGCACGCGGGTGGCGCGGTAACGGATGTTGGCGTCGGTTTGTGCGTCAAACAGCCAAAACGGAACATAGATGCCCTTAATTTCGTCAATATGGTTTTCATCCTTGAAAATTTTCGGCAACAGTTTTTTGCCTTTGTAATGCCGGCGGAGAGCGGCTTTGGCCGCTTCTTTATCCACTTTAAACGGAATGACATAATCCGGTTTCAGGCTGCCGGAAAGTTGCCCGCTGATCACCACGGGATTGCCGCAGAAAGGGCAGGAGGTGGCGGCGGTGTTTTCATCCCCCACGATCTCGCCCCCGCAGGATTTGCAAATGAAGGAACGAAGGGAAGATTCCTCCCCGTCCTCCCATTCATTGCCTGCCGGGTTTTCCCAATGAATATCGTCTTCCCCGTCGGTTTTCAAGTCATCGTCATACGAAGCGAGAACATCGATCGGAAATTCGGTGTCACAATAAGGGCATTTTACATTCTGCGTTTGAATATCAAACGCGATCGCCCCGCCGCAGCATGGGCATTTGTATTCTTGCAAACCAGCCATTTGATCCTCTCCTCTGTATTGATTTTATTGAATTGTGATTGTGCCGCTTACGGCTTGATAAGAAACGCTTTCCTCCTTGTAATTGCAAACATCGTTCTCTTGCGGAACCAGTTCAACCTTGGTGGAACCTTTTGCGGAGTCTTTCACTTTGAAATTCAACTGAAACAGAACGCCGTCTTTCTTCACATCGTTGTCTTCCACATCGATCACTTTGATCACGCCGTCTTTTTCGCTGGCTTCACAGTCGGTCAGGAAATCCCCCTTTTCCACATTGATGTATTCCAGTGTTTCGGGATCGTAATGAAATTCCAGTAAAAAGCCCATGGCGCCCGGGTTGCCGGTGAAGGTGACCGGCACGCGTACATTTTTGCCGGCCTCGGCGGTTTTGCTGGCAACCGTGATGGTGGCTTCACCGGTGGATGCGGAAGGGGAGGAATTCAAGCGGAGAAGACCAAACCCGTCCGTCAGCCAAAAGGAAACGCCTAAAACCGCCACAGCGGCAACGATCGCGATGACAAGAATCAAAACTTTTTTATTCATTCTGATACACTTCCCTGACAGTAAATAATAAGTTGATTCTATCATATAATATTCCGGCGGATTTTGTCAAGTATAATCTGTGATTTCGAGGCATTTTATAATTGACTTTATCAGGATTGTATTGTAAAATATAGATGATTGTAAAATAAAGGAACAGAGAAGGGATTTTTTGCTATGAAACCAGTGTATAAACGGATTTTATTGAAACTTTCAGGGGAGGTGCTGGCCGGCTCGAAAGGAACCGGGATCGATTTTGATAAAGTGATCGAAGTATGCAAAAGCGTGAAAGAATGTGCCGATCTCGGGGTGCAGGTCGCCATTGTGGTAGGCGGCGGCAATTTCTGGCGCGGGCGCTCCGGCGGGAAAATGGATCGCACCAGGGCCGACCATATGGGGATGCTGGCCACCTCGATCAACGCGCTTGCTTTGGCGGACGCGTTGGAGCAGTTGGGCGTGACCGCCCGGGTACAAACCGCCATTGAAATGCGCCAGATCGCCGAGCCGTATATCCGAAACAAAGCGGTGCGGCATTTGGAAAAAGGGCGTGTGGTCATTTTCGGATGCGGCACGGGCAATCCCTTCTTTTCTACCGATACGGCCGCCGCGCTGCGGGCAGCCGAGATCGGCGCGGATGTGATTTTTAAAGCCACCAATGTGGACGGGGTGTTCGACAGTGATCCGAAACTCAATCCCGACGCCAAGAAGTTCGACGAACTCTCTCATTTCGATGTGCTGAAAAACGGGCTTCATGTGATGGACAGCACCGCCGCTTCCCTTTGCATGGACAACAGCATTGAAATCGTGGTGTTTAACCTGGATCGCCCGGAAAATATCGTAAAAGCCGTAACCGGTGAGCATATCGGCACGGTTGTAAAATAAAATAATAACAGAACGGAAAACGGAGGTTGAGAATATGCAAGAACTATTGAAAGTCACAGAAGAAAAAATGAATAAGACGGTGGGCGTTTTGGAGCGTGATTATAAATCCATCCGGGCGGGGCGCGCCAATGTTTCGGTGCTGGATAGAATCACGGTGGATTATTACGGCACCCCCACGCCGATCCAGCAAATGGCGGCGGTTTCGGTGCCGGAAGCCCGTGTGCTGCTGATTCAACCGTGGGACGCCGGCACGCTGAAAGACATTGAAAAAGCGATTTTAACTTCGGACATCGGTATCAATCCGCAGAATGACGGGCGTGTGATCCGCCTTTCTTTCCCTCCGCTGACCGAGGAAAGAAGAAAAGAAATCGTAAAAGAAGTGCACAAAACCGCCGAGGAAAGCAAAGTGGCTTTGCGCAACTGCCGGCGGGACGCGATGGAAAAACTGAAAGCGATGAAAAAGGATAACAAGATCACGGAAGACGATGTGACCAACGGTGAAAAAAAGATCCAGACTTTGACCGATAAATACTGCAAAGAGGTCGAGGAACTGGCGGCGGTCAAAGAAAAGGAAATTATGGAGATTTGATCGTGTCGAAAAGACGACGCGCTTTTGGCGGAAATGCCGTTCGCCGAAAATCCGAGGGATTTTCGGACTGCGCGCTGCTTCCGCCAATATCACCCATGCACTCTTGAAAACCGCTATGCAAAGCGGTTTTCGCTTACAGGGTGTTTTTCCGCCGCACCTGTCGCCGGAAAAACAAATCGACGCCGTTTCCGGCGTCGTAGTCTGCCAATGGGGGTTATTGACAGACTGCGGGCGTACCTTGTACGCCCTTTTTTCAGTAAACACCGGGAGGGTTTCGGTTTGTTTCGAAAAAAACGAGAAGTAATTGAGCGAAGATTGCCCACGCATATCGCCATTATTATGGACGGGAACGGCCGTTGGGCGAAAAAACGCGGGTTGCCCCGTTCGGCGGGGCACGCCGCCGGCGCTTCCACTTTTAAAACCATTGCGCGGTATTGCAATCGCATCGGGATCCGGTATTTAACGGTTTATGCGTTTTCCACCGAAAACTGGAAACGCCCCGAAGCGGAGGTGCAGGGCATCATGAATCTGCTGCGCGATTATTTGAAGGACGCCGATCAGTTTAAAAACGAAAACATCCGCCTGCAATTTATCGGGGATTTTGAGCCGCTGGATGAAGATATCCGGCAACTGATGGCGGAAGATATGGAAACTTCGAAAAACGCCACGGGATTGACGGTGAATATCGCGCTGAATTACGGCGGAAGGGATGAGATCGTTCATGCCGTTCGCAGGATCGCGCAGGAAGGGCTTCGCCCCGAGGAAATCACCGAACAGGCGGTGGCGGAGCGGTTGTATACCGCCGGAATGCCCGATCCCGATCTGATCATTCGCCCCAGCGGGGAATACCGGCTTTCCAACTATTTGATCTGGCAATCGGCTTATGCGGAATACTGGTTTTCCAATGTGCTGTGGCCGGATTTTTCGCCCAAGCATTTAGAGCAGGCGATTGATGCGTATAACGGGCGGGATAGGCGCTTTGGCGGCGTATAAAATCATAAAAAAGGATGGAATCCATGAGGACGCGTATCATATCAGGAATTGTATTGGTATTGCTGCTGGCGTTGGTTTTGTTTGCCGGCAGTTTTTTCCCGCCGGTAATTACCGCATTTTTGGCGGTGCTGTGCGTGATCGCTTTGTATGAATTGCTGCATAACGCCTTTGGCATTCGCCCCCGGCTGCCGCTGATCGCGGCGGGGGTTTACGCGGTGGTTTCGGTTTTTGTTCTGGGCGGATATACCGTGCCGCTGCCAAAAGGGCTGGATCCTTTTACGGTGGCGACCGTGCTGTATGCCACCTTCTCCGCGGTATTGATTCTGGGTTATCATAAGCGCTTTGAGTTAAAACAGATCGCGGCGCTGATTTCTATGCCGATCGTGCTGTGTTTTGCTTTCGGATGCCTTGAAAAAATTTTGAACCGTGAAAACAGTTTGTACTATCTGCTGTTATTGTTGAATTATTCCAGTATTTGCGATATGGGGGCGTATTTCGCGGGCACGGCGTTCGGCAAGCATAAACTGTGCCCCGGGATCAGCCCGAAGAAGACCGTGGAAGGGGCAATTGGCGGCGTAGCGGCAAGCCTTTTGGTGACGGTTGTACTTTGCCTGATTTTTAGGAAAACCATGATCGTGCCGCTGGTGGTTACCCTGCCGCTTTGTGTGCTTGGCATGGTAGGGGATCTGTTCGCCTCCGCGATCAAGCGCGCGGCCGGCATCAAGGATTACGGGAAACTGATCCCCGGGCACGGCGGTGTGTTGGATCGGTTAGACAGTATTTTAATGCTGGCACCTTGCGTTGCTCTTTTGATTTTGGCGGGAGTATTGGCATGAGCAAAGAATTGATTTTGTTGGGATCGACCGGCTCCATCGGCACCCAGGCGCTTGAAGTGGCGGAAAAAGAAGGCATCCGCGTTACGGCGTTGGCGGCGGGTAGAAATGTCGATCTTGCCGAACAACAAGCGCGAAAATTCCGCCCCGCGTTGGTAGCAATGGCGGAAGAAACCGCCGCGAAGGATCTGAAAACGCGCCTTGCGGATACGGATATTCGGGTGGTTGCAGGCAGACAGGGTGTGTGCGAGGCCGCAAGCGGAAAAGGAGATACCGTTCTGAATGCGATCGTGGGCATTGCGGGGCTGGAACCCACTTTGGCGGCGATCGACGCGGGCAAAACCGTGGCGCTTGCCAATAAAGAAACTTTGGTAACGGGCGGCGAACTTGTGAATCGCAGGTTGCG